>JAZUEH010000129.1:0-46787 GCA_045640065.1 Bacteroidaceae bacterium | reverse complement strand
ATATGTGAACACATTTCCCAGATCCATGTCACTTGCATGGATATAGTCGAAGAAACGGCTGCGCAGAGAATCATCCGGCACTATTGTATGCGCACATACTATGCCCGGCATGTTGAATGTCTTTGAAGGAGCCTGCAACGTGATGGCAATTTCACGTGCCTTTTCAGAAACCGATGCGAACGGAACATGTCTGGCACCGTCCAGAATCATGTCACAATGGATTTCATCGCTCACCACGACAACTCCATTCTCATGACATATTTCAGCCACCTGCTCAAGTGTTTCACGGCTCCAGCGCATTCCACCCGGATTGTGCGGGTTGCAGAGAATCATCATGCGGCAGCCCCTGATGTCACGTCTCAACGAATCCAGATCCATATCGAAACCACGGCTGGTCCGTATCAGGCTGTTGCGGACAATGAGACGTCCGTTTGCTTCAGGTACAATTCCGAAAGGATGATATACAGGATCCTGGATCAGTATCCGGTCCCCCTTTTCGGTAAAGCACTGGGTAGCCAGATATATGCCGGCAACGACTCCCGGAATGTAATTGACATGTTCGGGCCTGACCTTCCAGCAATACTGTCTGTCACACCATGCCGCAATTGCGCTGTGGTATTCATCGGAAGCGCAGGTATAGCCCAGAACACGTTGTGACATCCTTTTCTCTATGGCATTCAGGACAAAAGGAGGCGTTGGAAAATCCATATCGGCCACCCACATGGGTAACGATCCGTCACTTCCTCCGCAAGATTCCACCATCCGGTCATATTTGAACGAACAGGTATTCTTCCGCTCTATTCTCTCATCAAAACCGTACTCCATAGCCAAGAATCAATCCATTCTGTTGAACTGAAGCCAACGGTAAAAGCTTTCCCTCCATGTTCCACAGGTATTGCCGGTATCATCCGGGCCGAACGGACCCGTACCATCATCATACAGATGCATCTCAGCGTTCTTGCCAGCCCTTTTCCAGTCCAGATACAAGGACATGAGTCCGGCAGCCACGTTATGGTGATTGCCACGGCATGCAATAAACAGCTTCGGAGCATTCTCAGGAACTGCAACATCAATCAATGAAGGTCCGTAAATTGTTGCGATAAAAGCCGGCATGTGATTGCTGTCGGCACGGACAACAGCTCCCAGAGCGACTCCGCCACCGGCAGAAAAGCCCAGGAAACCGATTTTTTTCACATCAATATGCCATTCTGATGCATGTTCACGGACTATTTCCATGGCACGGAGACCATCGGCAACGGCATTGTCTATGTTCTTCTGTCCACTGTCTGACGTATCCGGATTGGCGTTCGACTTTGTCAGTTTGTCAAATTCATATACTTCGGCGCTCAAAGCCATTCCTCCTCCAAAGCCAGGAGCTCCGCCCATCCGTGGAGAACCGCCACCTGCAGATGGTCCCATAACCCGTGTCCTGTACTTGAGTCCGATGGCCGCAATGCCTCTTTCGTTCAGCCAGGCGGCCATATTCAGCACATCACTACCCCATGAATGTGACATGAGTCCACCGCCACTGCATAGAATGACAGCTGTACCTGTAGCCTTGCCGGCTTCAGGAAGAAAGACGGTTATTGAAGGTGTCACGACCCCCGATATGGTCTGTATGTTACCATCAGGCCCACGGTTCACACGCTCGTTATCCTGAATGCCCTCACTGCCTGGAGCTTCTCCTTCATACAGTCTTATTTCCTGTTGGGCCTGTGCCATGCATACTGATGCAGACAGAATCGCAGCTAAAAGAATTTTCCTCATACCGGCTTGTCATTTCGGTTATTCCGCAAAGTTAATAAATCGGTTAATACGAAGATATCATTATATTTGCGAATTCAAACAGCGACCGAATGGATATTGTAGATTTGGAAAGGGACTACCGCAAAAGCGGTGAAGGAGCAAACGGTGACAGTTACGACTGTGTGAATGACACATCATTCATGCTGAAGATGTACAATACAGTCTATCCGACAGAAATGATTGCCACCGAACTCGACATTGCGCGCAAAGTCTTCAGTCTGGGCATTCCGTCTCCGCAGCCCGGAAATCTGGTAACTGACGGAGAACGCATCGGAATCCGATTCCAACGCATATCCGGCAAACGCAGTTTTGCACGGATGATTGCCGATGAGCCGGAACGGACGGAACCATACACGCGTATGTTCGCACAATACTGCAGACAACTCCATTCCACGCAATGCCCCGATGGCATGTTTCCTGACGGCATCAGCCAGGCACGCAATCTGCTTGAATGTGACAAGGTCTTCACACGTAGCGAGAAAGATGTAATCAGCACCTTCATTGACGGCATTCCACAATGCCCGACGGCTCTCCATGGTGACATGCACATGGGTAATCTAATTTCCACCCTGCCAGCCGGATCGCCTCTTGCACAGGAACATACGGTCAATTTCATAGATCTGGGACAGTTCTCACGCGGCTGTCCGCTCATTGACCTTGGAATGATGCAGATTGTCTGCTTCCATTCCGATGAAGGATTCCGCCGAGAGACCTTTCATCTGACCGGAGAACAGACTCAAGCCATCTGGAACATATTCGTTGACGAGTATTTCTTTTCCGACGATCATCTCGCTGAACACTGGTTCGGTCCCGATTCAACGCCACAGAGCGTTTATGACGGAATTCTGCCCTACTCCTGTCTCAAACTGTTCCTGGTTGAATTCAATTGCGGAGCACTATATCCTCATTTCGAAAAACTCATACGTCAGACTTTCGGATTATGAAAAAGACCATCATGTTTCTTGCCGCATTGTCGGTTATCGGATCAATAAACGCCAAGGAACTGAAGTCCCCGGACAGGACCATCAGCGTAACGGTAACTGACACGACAATTCTGGTTTCAAAGAACGGACATGCAGTCCAGACCATTTTTGTGGACATGCCAGGCAAAGAGCAAGGCAGAATACACCGCCACCGCAAAGAAAGATATGAAATGTCGAGCGGGAAGCGACGCCTGTGCATGAACATGTCAAACGACTGCACTTACATATCCGGATCAGACACACTTGTAATCAAAGCATTCAATGATGGTGTGGCATACCGCATATCAGCCGATGGCAGTTCAGCCATTCCCCGGCAGGAGTTCATCATCCCTGACGGTACAAGACGCTGGATGCAGACACTGAAGACAGATTATGAGGGATTCTATCCCATGGCAACACAGGGGCATGGCGGCAGCATAGGTTACCCGGCACTGATCCAATATGATGACAGACTGTTCGGACTGATTACAGAATCGGATGTTTCACATGGCCAGAGCGGTTCCCATCTTGACTGGAATGTGGGACGCAGTTCTTATTCAGTCACAGACACCGGTAATCCTGAATCGCACATGACTCCATGGCGGGTGCTTGTTCTCGGGTCACTGTCAACGATTGTTGAGTCAACCCTTGTCACTGATCTTGCCCACCCCAGCATGATTGAAGATACGTCATGGATAAAGCCGGGCGTATCGGCCTGGATCTACTGGGCATACAATCACTCGTCAAAGGATTTTGAAAAGGTCAGGGAATACATAGACCTGGCTGCAGAAATGCACTGGCCATACAACCTGATTGACTGGGAATGGGATGTCATGTCGAACGGAGGAAACATTGAAGATGCACTTGCGTATGCCACCGGCAAGGGTGTGAAAGCCAATCTGTGGTACAATTCCGGAACTTCATGGATAGGAAACGGTGCACCCGGTCCCCAGGACAGACTCATAACAGCCGATGCACGCGAGAAGGAAATGACACGTCTGGAAAAACTCGGAGCCACCGGCATCAAGGTTGATTTCTTCCTGCCCGACGGTCCGGATATGATCGACTACTACCTTGACATTCTGAGCGATGCGGCTCGCCACCACCTGCTGGTTGATTTTCACGGCTGTACGGTGCCTCGCGGTTGGAGCCGGACCTGGCCCAACCTGATGTCAATGGAAGCCGTATATGGAGCCGAATGGTATAACAACAACCGTCGCATGACCAATGCGGCCCCTCAGCACAATGCGACCCTGCCGTTCACGCGCAATGTCATCGGCCCCATGGACTACACGCCATGTACATTCACTGACAGCCAGAATCCTCACATTACGACCGACTGTCACGAACTGGCACTGCCAATCCTGTTTGAATCGGGACTGCAGCACATGGCTGACCGTCCGGAATCATATCTGAATCTTCCCAAACAGGTGAAGGATCTGCTGCAGGAACTGCCTGCCGCATGGGATGACACCAGACTGCTGGCAGGTTACCCCGGAGAATTCGCTGTGATTGCCCGTAAGAGTAACGGAATATGGTACATCGCGGGGATCAATGGCACAGACAAGCCAATGAAGATAACTCCTGACTACAGCCGCATTGGAGGCTTGAAAAAGAAAGGAATCACCCTGTTCACCGACAATGGCGACAAACCCGGAAAGGGATTCAAAATAAGTTCCGATGCATCATCGGCACTGGCCATAGAATGTCCGGCAGCCGGCGGATTCGTCATGACCGTCAGATAAGCCTACTTGCGCTCGCGGCGGATTACTTTCTTCTTGCGGACAGACCACCCGAAAAAGCCCTTTGGGTTGCTGACGTCAAAATACTCACCATGAGTGTACGCAATCAGGTCCATAGCCGCCATATCCAGTTTTCCGTCATCAAGAATATAACGGTCATCAACCTGCACATTCACGACTCTGGCAATGAACATGTCATGCGAACCCAGAGGCTTGATTTCGACCACCTCACACTCAATTGAAACCGGCGATTCCTCAATTGTCGGGGCTGATATGCAACGTGATTTTCCCGGAGTGAGTTTCATTTCCCTGAACTTGTCGACATCACGTCCTGAACGTACTCCACAAAAATCGGTAGCCCGGGCCAGAGCATTGGTGGTAAGATTGATCACAAAGCAGCCGTTCCGCTTTATTATGTCGTATGAATGTCTTTCCGGACGCAACGATATGTAGCACATTGCAGGATCGCTGCAGATTGTTCCCGTCCACGACACGGTGAGAATGTTATACTCTTCAGGTACAGCACCGCAGCTGACCATGACGGCAGGCAGCGGATAGATCATAGTTCCCGGTTTCCAGTCCTGTTTCATCTGTTATGACATTTGGTGGTTAACTTCATTTTTCTCTGGGGATATATCCAATATTCTACAGCTCATAGACAACGTTCCTGCACCCCAGTTCATCAAGCAGCATATACGCTCCTTCAAACCGGTCCAGTTCCTGAGGCTGATGCGCATCGGTACTGACCAGCAGCGGAATGTTCATTTCGTTTAAAATACGTATGGTTGATGCTGCAGGGTAATAGTCATCATGACGCTGTTTGTACAGTCCGCGTGTATTGATCTCACAGATTGTGCTGAATTCCTTTATCAGACTGGCAGTTTCACGTACAAGACTGCTGAACCATGGTTCATCATATGTGAAATACCGGTCATGGTTATGCATTACGACTTTATCAAAATGCCCTATGACAGTCGGTCTGTTACGCTCTATCATCTCATTGTTCTGATGGAAGAAAGCCGTCACCGCCTTACGCACATCGCCGTGGAACATGCGCTGAATGCCCTCATCATAGACTTCCTGCCGGGAGCCGTCAATAAACCACAGGTTGTCCGGATTGCCATCGCCGGAACTTACCAGATGCACACTTCCAATGCAGTACTCCAGGCCGCCATCGTCCATCAGACTGCTGAAATCGTCAAGAATTCCGGGAATGAAATCAATCTCCAGCCCCAGATGAATGTTGATCCGGTCTGAATATTCCGCCTTCAATGATCTTATCTCATTACAATATGCCATGAATTCTTCAGGTCTGATGGCAAAACTGTTTTCGAACGGAACGGGCGCATGTCCGGAAAAGCCCAAATGCCGGAATCCGCGAGCTATGGCGTATTCCACATATTCGCGTGGTTTACCCTTGCCGTCACAATAACATGAATGAGTATGATAATTTACCTTCATTTACATAGATTAAATCTGACTGCAAATTTAGAAAAATGAGTTAACTTTGTGGAGAGAAACGAATTCGTATTATGAAAAGACTCACAAAGAAAGAAGAGATAATAATGAACCTGTTCTGGGAGAAAGGACCAATGTATGTCAAAGATCTGCAGGAGTACTATGATGATCCCAAACCTCATATAAACACCCTTTC
This sequence comes from Bacteroidaceae bacterium, assembly GCA_045640065.1. Classification (GTDB taxonomy): domain Bacteria; phylum Bacteroidota; class Bacteroidia; order Bacteroidales; family Bacteroidaceae; genus Colenecus. The sequence goes on along the minus strand of JAZUEH010000129.1, from coordinate 40,623 downwards.
CACACAGGTACGTACACTTGAATCAAACGGTTATATAGATCACGAGTCCTTTTCCGGCTCGTTCAGATACTTTGCCGCTGTCAGCCGTCAGGAATATAGCAGGGTGAGTATGGACTCACTGATTGACAAGTGCTTCGGCAAATCCTACCTGAGTGTTGTCTCGTCATTTGTACAAGACGAGAAGATTACCCTTGACGAGCTCAAGGAACTGATTGACCAGATTGAAAAAGGCAAAGACAAGTAACTTATCTGCAATATGTTCAAGAGAATCATTCTGGCTGTATGCATGATTGCCGCTGCAGTTTCAGGTCTGAACGCCCAGAACGGTCAGGAACCGGCTAGACGTTTTCCCAACAGCATGGAGCGCATTCTGGCATATCCCACCGTACATGATCCTGTAGTGGCATTCTGTGACGGAAGGTATTATATCTTCACCACCGGAATGTCAGTCCTGTCTTCGGCCGACATGAAAACCTGGAAGTATGAAAGTCCGGTCTTCAATGCCACACCGCAATGGGCTGTTGACAAGGGATTCAGCGGTATGCCCTGGGCTCCCGACATTCAGTTCATCAACGGCAAATGGTACATCTATTATTCATATTCAAAGTTTGGAAAGAACCAGTCAGCCATCGGTGTGGCGACGAACAGGACACTCAATCCCGAGTCTCCAGACTTCAAATGGGAGGATCAGGGAATGATTCTGGAATCTGTACCAGGTCGCGATGAGTGGAATGCAATCGATGCGAATGTCGCTCTTGACGAAGATGGAAACGGCTGGCTTGTCTTCGGTTCATTCTGGCGCGGTATCAAAATCACAAGACTTGACCCTACCATGACAAAACTTACTGAACCGCAGATATGGTACCCGGTCAGCCGCCGTCCTGAGGGAACAGCTCCAGAAACCGTGTCTACCGATACGGCTGTCAGACCAGATCCAAGGGGAACTGATTTCGATGCAGGGAACGGAGCCGTTGAAGCACCCTTCATTGTCAGAAGAGGTGAATGGTACTATCTTTTCGTTTCCTTTGATCTGTGCTGTCGTGGAGAGAAAAGCACTTATAACGTGGTTGTTGGCCGTTCCAAGACCATCTACGGACCTTATTACGACAAGGATGGAGTCTCAATGATGCAGAGCGGAGGAACGACTGTCGTCAAAGGCAACGGACAATATGCCGGCATTGGACATTGCGCCGTAGCAAACTTCAACGGCAAGGATTACATATTCATGCACGGTTATGACAAGGACGAGAACTATGCGTCAAAACTGGTCATTCGCGAATTGGACTGGACAGCCGACGGCTGGCCTGTCGTCATATTGTAAGGAACTCCGGAAAGGATAATCCTATTCTTTCAATCTGGAATCGATAATGATGGTCACCGGACCATCGTTGAGCAGTGAGACCTTCATGTCAGCACCGAAAATGCCACGTCCCACCGGCCGGCCCATTACCTGTTCCAACCTGCTGCAATACTGTTCATACAACGGAATTGCCACATCATGACCGGCAGCACGGATGTATGACGGACGGTTGCCCTTACGGGTTGATGCTGTCAGCGTGAACTGTGACACGGCAAGCACCTGGCCATCGGTCTCCATCACACTCAGATTCATGACTCCGGCCTGATCATCGAATATGCGCATACCGGCAGTCTTCTGTACTAGCCAGTCAACATCCTGTTCAGTATCGCCGTTCTCCACACCGACCAGCACAAGCAGGCCCCTGCCTATCTCCGACACCAGCTGTCCGTCAACTCTGACACTGGCATTGCTTACTCTTTGTATTACAAGTCTCATGCTTTGGATTTGCGGCGGATTATCCAGACATAGGTCAGCAGAATCACATTCATAAGCAGAGCATAGACTATTGCCGGCAACGCCATGCTTCCATCGTTGAATATGAATGGCGAAGTTGCAATTGCTATGGCCTGAGCAGCATTCTGCATACCTATTTCAATATTTATTGTACGGCTGACAGCCTTGGAGAATCTGAATATGCGGTTCAGCACCTGCCCCACAAGCATGGCAATGAAAATGAGCATTCCGGCAGCAAGTCCCAGGGTGGTGAAATTGGCAATGATTTCCTTAGTGTATTGAAGGAAAAAGACCAGTGCCAGGATCATCAGGGCAGGAAAGGCACATTTCTTGAGTACCTTTTCAACGGCATGCGCCCACTGCGGTTTGACAACACGGAACAGGACTCCAAGAAACATCGGGACAAAAATAAGGACAATGTTCTGCATTATAAGCTTGCCCACAGGCAGGACCACCTCCACCCCGCTGCTTACTGACACGTATGCGGCAAAGAAGGACATTATGAGTGGCAGAGTGAACAGAGTTATTATGCTGCTGCATGCCGTCAGAGTAACCGACAGGGCCACATTTCCTCCGGCAAGCATGGAAAAGGCGTTTGACGAACTGCCGCCAGGCGAGCAGGCAACCAGCATGAGTCCCATGAAATACACAGGAGTCAGGTCAAGCAGCAGTCCCAGCGCGAAGGCCACAGCCGGAAGCACAATAATCTGACCGAAAAGTCCTGCCAGCACCGACCATGGCTGTTTCTTCAATTCTGAAAATGAATTCCGGTCAAGTCCTATGCCAAGCATGAACATGAGGACAATCAGAATGGGCATAACAATCCAGATCATATCATCATTTTATTTGCAGCGCGAAATTACAAAATAATACCGGCTCAGACAAATGCCCGGTTTTTCAGCTCCCTAACATTTTTTAACCTTGCAATTTGTTCACACAATCGCAGAAGCATATATATTTGCAATATCAAAATGATATCACTATCAAATCATATTCACTATGCAGACAAAAGAATTTGAATTCAAGGGTTTCAAGATGAGCGGCTTCATTGCACTGCTCCTGGTTTTCATTTACGCCGGTACAGCTGTATGGTCGGCTGTCACTGACAACAATCCGGATGTAATCTGTCCTATCTTTGTCTTACTCACAATCCTTACCGTACCCGGTTTTTTCCAGCTTGAACCGAACGAGGCCAAGGTCATGGTATTTTTCGGCAAGTATAACGGTACATTCACTAATAACGGATTCTGGTGGGTCATTCCCTTCTACACCAAGAAGAGCATTTCACTGCGTGCCCGCAACCTTAATGCCGATGCCATCAAAGTCAACGACAGAAGCGGCAACCCCATCATGATAGGCCTGGTTATGGTCTGGAAAATCAAAGATACCTACAAGGCCCTGTTCGAGATTGACTCACAGACAATGAGCCAGGGGAACACCAACAAGGGTTCACTCATGAAGGCATTCGAGAATTTCGTTTCAGTCCAGTCCGATGCTGCACTGCGCCAGGTGGCCGGCTGCTATGATTATGATGACAACAATGCTCAGAACGGCAGCGTGACCCTGCGCTCCGGAGCCGATGAGATTAACGACGTGCTTACCCAGACACTCAACGAACGCCTTGACATAGCCGGAATTGAAGCCGTAGAGGCACGTATCAACTATCTGGCATACGCCCCCGAAATTGCAGCCGTAATGCTGCGCCGCCAGCAGGCCGATGCCATAATATCGGCCCGTGAAAAGATTGTCGAAGGAGCAGTCTCAATGGTCCAGATGGCACTTGACAAGCTCAAGGAAAACGATGTTGTCGATATGGATGAAGAGCGCAAGGCCGCAATGGTAAGCAATCTGCTGGTAGTGCTGTGCGGTGACGAACCCGCATCACCTGTAGTCAACACCGGCACACTGTACAACTGATCCCGCTTTGACAAAGATGGCTAAAAGCACTGATTCAAAGACTTTTCTGCTTCGTGTCGATGCCGAAACCATGGCCGCTCTGGAACAATGGGCAGCCAGTGAGTTCCGCAGCGTAAACGGCCAGCTTCAGTGGATCATAGCCGATGCTCTGAAACGCGCAGGACGCAAATCCTGAAACTTTTTCTATATTTGCCGACATTATGAGAAAGATAATGTCAGCCATACTTCTGCCGGCAATCATGATTGCCTCGCAGACAGCATCTGCACAGGGAACGACTGATAACCGGACGTCCCCTGTCGTGCAGATCAACACAGGTAAAGTTCAGGGATTCATTGAAGAGGGAACCCTGGCATTCAAGGGTATTCCTTACGCTAAGGCCGAACGCTTCATGGCGCCACAGCCTGCCGACAGTTGGGACGGAGTGAAGCTCTGTACCGAGTGGGGACCGCAGGCAATGCAGGGCGGCCGCAACTCGAACAACCCGAAGGAGATGAGCGAGGAATGCCTTGTACTGAACGTCTGGACCACCAGTCTGGACGGCAAGAAGCCCGTCATGCTGTGGTGTCACGGCGGCGGATTCGATTCGGGCACATCGGCCTGGAACCCCGGCATGGGACTGGCAAAGAAGGATGTTGTTGTGGTCAGTCTTAACCACCGCCTCAACATTCTTGGATTCCTGGACCTGTCCGGAACCGGCAATCCCAAGTATAAGGAAAGCGGCAACGTTGGCATGATGGACGTTGTGGCTGCACTTGAATGGATTCAGAAGAACATCGCGAAGTTCGGCGGCGATGCCGGCAACGTTACCGTTTTCGGTGAATCGGGCGGAGGCGGCAAGGTTGGCACCCTGATGTGCATGCCGTCAGCCAAGGGTCTTTTCCACAAGGCAATCATCATGAGCGGAACCATTCTCAACGTGAACACCAATGCCATGACCAAGGAGCTTGGTCTGGCTGTTCTCAAGGAGCTTGACATTCCCACAGACCAGATTGAGAGAATCAACGACGTTCCTTATGACAAGCTCTATCAGGCCGGACAGCGCGCCATGGCAGCCAGCATAGGCACGCGTCAGCCGGGCACCCCGATGATGTGGGGATTCGGCCCCACCCCAGACGGCGAGGTGCTTTTGCAGCAACCTTTCCAGCCGGGATTCGCAAGCATATCGGACAACATTCCACTTGTCATGGGTACCACGTTCAACGAACTGCAGCGCGGTCAGTACCAGCGTGCAATGACCCTTGACCAGGCCAAGGATGCCGTACGCGCCACATTTGGCAATGAGACCGATGCCTATGCGGCCGCCCTTGCCGAGGCATGGCCCGACTACGTTCCCCAGGACCTTCCGTCAATTGACCCCATGTTCCGCGCAAAGACACTGATAACGATTGACGAGGCATCGTCCAGGCGCAAGGCCCCGATCTACAACTACATGTTCACCTGGAAATCGCCGATAAACGGTGTATCGGCCCACGGAGGCGAGCTGAACTTCTGCTTCAACACCCTGCATCTGGCCGGACGTGACCTGCCGAACCCATCGGAAAGCGACCTGCTGCTGGCAGACAGGATGTCACAGTCATGGGCCAACTTCGCACACACAGGAGATCCTAATGTGGAAGGCCTGCCCAAGTGGAATCCGTACACCAGAGAGAACGGCGAATGTTTCCTGTTTGACCCCAAGCCGCAGGTCCGGGCAAACTTTGACCGCAAGCTTCAGGAGATAATCAACTCTCATTGCTTCAAGAAGCTTGAAGAATTCTACCGCACACACTGATACTGTCATACAGAATCAAAATAGGAAAACCATCATGAAAAAAAGTCAAATCACCATGCTGGCAACACTGTTTGCCATTCCTTTCACAGCTTCATGTACCGGGAACCGTTCCGGAATTGAAGTTGAAGACATAAACTATTCAGACACGACTCAATATGTGAACTTCAGTGCCGAGTTCCAGTTCCCCAAAGGAAATGGCAAAGCCCGGAAGGCAATACGTGAACAGCTCATACAGATAGCATCTGACCAGATCAACGGCCTCATGGACTTTGAAGACGAAATCCCGTCAATACCGACCGCAAGCGTCCAGGAACTGTTGGACCAGTGCGCATCGGTCAAAGACAGCATGAACGCAATGTCAAAATCCGATTATGACCTCAGGCGCAAGTTCATTCTGGAGGACAGCGATTATGACCAGCAGCAGAAGGATGAGTTGCTGTCATACATACCCTCGTGGGACGAGAGCATAAGCATCTACCTGGAGACAGATACCACCCGCTATTGCGTCTTCTCATCACAGAACTACACCTACATGGGTGGTGCGCACGGAGGCGTATCCGGAGCCGGATTCCTGACATTCCTGAAGTCCGACGGCTCGCTGTTCTCCAATTTCCTGAACGATGACTGCATTGAGGCTCTTCAGCCGCTGATCCGCGAAGGCCTTGCTGAATATCTGTCTTTTGAAGACGAAAAGGTACTTCCGGAAGACCTTGCCGATTATCTGTTCATTGGTGAAGGCGAAACCATTCCCCTTCCAGTATATGAACCTTATCCGTGCAGTGATGGCCTGACTTTCCTGTACCAGCAGTATGAGATTGCCCCTTACGCCATGGGCATGCCGTCATTCACCATTCCGTATGACAGGATTGAGCCGTTCATGACCGATGCAGCAAAAAAGCTGTTCCTGAAATAACGGCTAATAACCCGCAACCGAACTCGTTTGTCCTCATCGCTGGGATCATCCAAATAAAAATCAAATGCAGTTACTGGTTACGGTTACGCTTGAATCAGAACAAAATGTAAAATAATTTCAAGAAAGCCCGTCCGGCTGTGACAAAAAATGCCGAACCCCGCTCAGACACCCTTCCAGGGCCGTTTTTTGCCTTAACTTATGACCGGGTTCGATCATAACTTAAGACCGAGTTTGGTCATAAGTTAAGACCGAGGTCGGTCTTAAGTTAAGACCAAGGCCGGTCATAAGTTAAGACCAAAATCGGGCTTGGGTAATGCCTGGAATTCGGCCTAAAATGTAAGGTATTTTTTAAATTCATGACATTCCCTGAGGCGTAACCGTAACCCGTAACTGCAATCGTCTTTCATAAACGAAGTGAGGCCGGCTGAATTGGAGCCGGCCTCACTGTTATTGTGCTGGTTAATGGATCAATGTCTGTCTTCAGGTATGGTTTCGCCGGCGTAGATGTTCTTTGGAACTATTTCGACGAAATTGAACGGGCAGACAGCGTTCGGATCTTCAAGAACCTGACGCAGGCGGATGTAATAGTCACCGTCAGCACGGAAGAATTCGTTGCACAGAATCTTACGGCCGCAGTTGCCGTCATCACGCAGGTCACCGTATGAGTCAGGAGCCTTCATGTAGCCGTGGTTACGCATTGCCTTGTCTTGCGCTTCAATTGCACGCTGCTGTTCTTTCTCGTCCGTATAGTTCTTTGTTATGTCGCTGTCCTTGATGAATCCAACACGCGGGTCGTCACCGGCAAGACGAAGGTCAACAGGAATGCCGCATGGCTTCCATTCTCCGTTTTTGCCTTCGCGGAAATAGAACTGGGCAACGCCACGTCCACCAACGGTGGTACCGGCCATCGAGTTGTTCCATATACGTACCTCATATGTGCCGTCTGTCGGAACCGGAGGAAGTTTGATGGAAATATCGTAAATGCCACGGATGGTCATTTCATCACCGTAATATGTGCCGAACGATGCATCCCTGTATCGTACCCAATATTCGGTCAGGTCATTAAGAGCTTCAAAGTTGGTGCAGAATCCTTTGAGGAATCCTGTAACATAACTGTTCGTGCCGGACACTTTCAGACGACCGCGGGCATTGCTGTTGATGAAATCAGGTGACATGGAGTTGGCCATGATTCTGATACGGCAGTTCAGGTTGTCTTCACGTGTTGTCTGGTCATAGAGAAGAAGGTCATCGACGAAGTGGTAACCTCCGTTCAGAGCGGTTGCATCGATATTGCCGTATTCTGACGATCTCCAGATTCTGATACCGGGGATAAGGTTGCCAAGTTTCTCGGTTCCCTTACGGTTGATGAATATGTCCTTCTTGTCAGCCGGGGTACTGATACGCATCAGACCATGAGGCATGACAGTCTCATAGAAGTCTTCAACGTCAAATTCATCCCAGTACTTTCTCTTGTCTGTAAGTTCCTTCTGAGAAGTGTTGAACTGGTCATAGGTCATGTAACTTGGAAGGATATGGTATGAAATCAGCTTGTACAGTGAGTTGGTACTGTTGGTTTCGTCTGAACTGCCATCGGAACCGTAGGTTGCCTTGGCCATTTCACGCAGACCGTCAAGGTCGGTGATGTTGTACTTCTCCTTGAGGATGGAGTCAGTGACTACGAAAACGGTGAACTTGAACAGTCTCTTTTCCGGAATGACTCCATAGTCATCCTCATAACTGGTCGCTCTGTGCAGGGCTGTCTTCTTTGTTGACAGGTAGCATGTAAGAGTCGAGTCATAGCTGACAGTAGGATAGTTCACGTCAACATATTCTTCAAGATGGTCGCTGAGTCTCGTTGCCATGATGGCATCGTAGAATATGGTGGCCTTGTGTGCATAGTCGGCCATTTCATTGTTGGTCTTGAGAAGACCGGGTATGAACTTGTTACTGGGAGCAAGGACCTTGTCCACAATGTGTACGACACCGTTCTGGACGGTATCATCGGCTTCGAGAATCTGTGAAACCTGATTGATCTTGTAGACCAGACGGATGGTGAAGGTGTCAACCCCGTTTTCATCCTGATAATATGACGTATCGGGGAATGAATAATAGGTCAGATAGCGGTCAAGAAGATTCGGGAACGGGAAAGCTCCGTCACCGCTCATGTCCGTGCAGAAGAAAGTGGTGTTGCACAGGTGAGTCTTTGCAATGGAGTCGCAGATGTAGTCGGGAAGGGTCTCAAGACTTTCGAAATAGTGCTTGATTGAATCCGGTGCGGTTGCCTTGCGGTTAGCCAGGTATTCGTCAAAGGCATCATTGTCGGGGGCAAAGCAGGTGTGTTCGCCGTACGTCCTTAATTCTCCCCAGATGTTTGCCCTTTTGAGAATATAGACAAAATCTGTGAAACTGTCCTTGTATTCACCCTCTTCGAGGAATGATGCAATGGTTTCTCCGGAATTCACATAATATGTTCCGGGATGCTGCTCGCTCCATACATCGCTGCAGGATGTCTGGGTAAGTGATGCGACCACAAGGAGTGCTGCTGCAGACAGTACTCCAAGATTCTTTTTGAGGCCTATTCTATTCATTGTTAAAGAGTTTTGATTATTTTCAATATATTTCCCCATTCTTAACAGAAAAAAGGGCGCATAAAGATATGGATAATATTTTGAAAGTGTCTCTCTTCTTTTAAAAAATGAAAAAAAAGGGGTGATCCTGTAGGAACCACCCCTTCGTAGATGATAATATCAAATCAATGCTTGTCTTCGCGGACCACTTCGCCTGCGTAGATGTTCTTGGGGACAATCTCAACGAAGTTGAACGGGAAGTCGGCACTCTCGACTTCCATTACCTGGCGCATGCGCAGGTAGTAGTCGCCGTCGGCACGCATGAACTCACTGCATACGATCTTACGGTTGCAGTCAGTGTCGTCACGCAGGTTGGTGCCGTTAGGTGCGTATGTATCCATGGCCTTCATATAGCCGCGGTTACGCATGGCCTTGTCAAACATGTCGACTGTAAGATTCTGCTGTGCTTCGTCCTGAATGTTCTTCTTAAGGTCGCTATCCTTTTGGTTGCCGATACGCGGGTCGGTGCCTGGGATACGCAGGTCAACAGGAATGCCGCATGGCTTCCATTCACCGTTTTCTCCTTCGCGGAAGTAGAACTGTACGATACCGCGCGGGTTCTTGGCTCCCTGGTAGTTGCTCATGGAGTTGACCCAGATGCGTGTTTCATATGTGCCGTCAGTCGGAACGACAGGAAGCTTGATGGCTATGTCGTAGATGCCACGGATTGTCATTTCATAACCCATCCAGCAGCCGAAAGTCTTGTCGGCGTAACGTACCCAGAACTGGGTGTTGTCATTGAGAGCTTCAAAGTTCTGGCAGTAACCCTTCAGGAAGCCTACGGTATATTTATCAGATTCCTTGCCGGAGTTGAGACGTCCTGTGGCTCCTGAGTTGATGAAGTCAGGCGACATGGTGTTGGCCATGACTCTCATTCTGGTGTTGAGAACTGTTTCACGTACGAAGTCGTCATAAACCAACAGTTCGTCAACATAATGGTAGCAGCCGTTAAGAGCATTCGGTGAAATATTCCCATATTCGCTTGGAGTGGCGATTCTGATACCCGGGATAAGGTTGTTCAGCTTGACTGTACCCTTTCTGTTGATGAAGATGCCTGTCTTCTGTGTGGTTGATTCGTATGGAGTACTGATTCTCATGATCGAGTGGGGAAGCAGCGGCTCATAGAAGTCTTCAACATCAAGTTCGTCAAGGTGCTGGCGGTTGGTGGCAATGATCGTGACATCCTTGGAGTCTGTCAGGTTGAGCTTGTTGTACTCAAGGTAGCAGGGCAGGATGTGATATGAAAGAAGCTTGTACAGTGAACTGTTCGGGTCTGAATCGTCTTCAATTGACTGGCCTTCGGGATAGACTTTCTTTGCTTCGTTACGGAGACCGTCAAGATCGGTGATTCCATACTTCGCGTTCAGGACAGAGTCATTGACGACAAACATGGTGAACTTGAAATATCTCTTTTCCGGAATGGTTCCATACTGGCCCTTTTCAGCACCGGTGTCATATACGAGTGTCGGATGTGTCTTGGTAGTTGCCTTGAAGTGTTCGATGGTCGAGTCGTAACCTACATGAGGATATGACTCATCAAGATACTTTTCAAGTTCTTCATTCAGTCCGGTGGCCATGAGGGCATCGTAGAAAATGCTGGCGTTGTCGTTTTCCTTGAGAAGACCCGGCAGGAACTTGTTACTTGGCTGGAGGACCTTGTTGACAATGTGGACAACACCGTTCTGGACGGTATCATCGGCCTCGACAATCTGTGATACCTGGTTGATCTTGTACACCAGACGGATGTTGAAGGTGTCGACTCCGTTGTCATCCTGATACCATACGGTGTCAGCGAATGAGTAATATGTCAGGTAACGGTCAAGAAGGTTCGGATAAGGGAAGGCACCGTCACCGCTCATGTCAGTGCAGTAGAATGTGGTGTTGCAGAGATGGGTCTTTGCAATGGAGTCGCAGATGTAGACCGGAAGGGTCTCGATGCTTTCAAAGTAGTGGCGTGAGGAATCCGGAGCTTCCTTGTAGCGCTTTGCCAGATATTCGTCAAAGGCTGCATTGTCGGGAGCGAAACATGTGTGCTCGCCGTAGGTTCTGAGCTCGCCCCAGATATTGCATTTCTTCAGGATGTAGACAAAGTCCGTGAAACTGTCCTTGTATTCACCCTCTTCAAGGAATGATGCAACTGTTTCACCCGAATTGATGTAATAGGTTCCGGGATGCTGTTCGCTCCAAAGGTCGCTGCACGATGTCTGTGTGCAGGCTGCTGCAACAAGGAGACCTGCTGCAGACAGGGTTCCAAGTGCTTTCTTGAGATTGAATTTCTTCATTGGTTAAGTAATTATTTGATTATCTATTGTTTCTTTTCAGCGGCTTACCATATGCAAGCGCGTAAAGATATGAAAAAAATACGTAACTACATCTATCAAATAACAAGAAAATCCGGCCGATGCATTCGCCATCGGCCGGATTTCTCAAGTATTTGTAATTATAAATTACCAGCTCATGCGGTAGTTGCCGCTCAAATGGAGCAGGGCGAACAGGTATACCAGTCCGTCATAGTAGACATCATAATATCCGTCTTCGTACGGTTCGAGAACCTGATCGAACATATGGCGTACCAGGTCCTGGCTGTATTGGCCATCGGTCATGAGGCTGGTTGTCGACAGAGTGCCTACAAAGCCGATGGAGTGGCGCAGATTGCCTTTCCAGCGACCGCCGCCCATGAGGAAGCGGGGAGCGTCACCGTTCAGGGCGAACTGGTCCGGGAATTCGGTAAGTCCGTAACGGCCTACAATGGCCTCCTGCATGCGGTTGGCATAGTCGGACTGCCATTCAGCATCCTTGTGGTACCATGTGTAGTCCATTGCGATGTTCATGGGGACACGCCATGAATCATAGTGGAATTCGCTGCCACGGTTGGCCGTGCCGTCAAACTGGCTCTGGTCCGGATTGATGCCGGTGACGGGGTCTGTGGCGCGGTGCAGGTATGCACGTGCGCTGTCTGCAAGCTCGCGGTAGATGGCTTCACGGCCGTCCTTTGCGGTTTCAGCCCAGATTTCGTAGAATGCGGGCAGATGATATGACGGGTCGGTCCATTCGTTCGAACGTGTGTCCGGGCAGAAGTTGATGAGCTTCTTCTCCATGTTGATGATGTTGGTCACACCGCCTGTGCCGTCCTTCGAGAACAGCTGGTTGAGCAGTGTCTGAGCCTCTTCAAGGTAGTTGAATTCCTCATAGCTGCCCCAGCGGCGTGATGCCAGCAGAAGGTCTGTCACGTAATAGAGTTCACCGTCACTGGCGCTGCCCTGTGATGTGCGGCGGCCGTCGGTACGGCATGACCATGCGAACAGTCCGTGTGAAGGACCTTCTTCATTATGACGCATGAAATGGTTGGACCAGCGCCACAGCCTGTTGAACAGTTCAGGCTTGTCAAGCTGGACTGCAACCATCATTCCGTATGACATTCCTTCAGTGCGGACGTCATTATTTTTTACATCGGAGATATATCCCATTTTTTTGCCGTCAATCTCGACATCCTTGTATGCTCCGCGCTCGGGATTCTCGAAAATCTCGGAAAATACCTCATTGATCTTCTTGTCGATATCGGCCTGGGGAATGCCAAGCTCCTTGAGGTAATTGCGATACTTGCCGGTTTCTGCGTAGCCCTTCTTTGCCGGAGCCATGTTCTTCTGTCCCCAGGCATTCTTGGAAGAACCGCATGATGCCAATGTTCCGGCCATGCAGATAGAAGCCAGACAGAGGGCAATAGTCCTGATAGTTTTCATTGTTCGGTTGTAAGGTTATTATTGAATGTATGATTTCCAGTTCTGGTAGGCCTCGCTGTATGCCGGCATGTCACTGGCTTTCGGCTCGATGACACGGATCTTCTGCAGTGATGAGAAGGCCTCGTTATGGTCGTTGTAGATGTGGGCTCCCATGCCGGCACCCTTGGCGGCACCGATTGAACCGTCCGTATCGTAGAGTTCGATGGTGGCTCCGGTCACACCTGCAAGAGTGTCGCGGAAAAGCGGACTCAGGAACATGTTGGCGTTTCCTGCATGAATCTTGTTCACAGGCATGCCCATGTCCTCCATGATTTCAATTCCGTACTTGAATGAGAATACTATGCCTTCCTGAGCGGCACGCATCAGATGTGAACGTCCGTGCAGGTTGAAATTGACTCCGTTGAAGCTGCATCCGCGTTCCTGATTCTCAAGGACGCGCTCGGCACCGTTTCCGAACGGGAGTACCGACACGCCACCGGCACCGATCGGAGCCTGTGCGGCAAGGTCGTTCATTTCGGAGTAGCTTATTCCTTCCAGCATGATCGTACGTTTCATCCAGGCGTTCAGAATGCCTGTTCCGTTGATGCAGAGAAGTATGCCCAGACGGTTGAAGCCGGTCTTGTGGTTGACGTGTGCGAAGGTGTTGACCCTTGATTTGGGATCATAGCTGATTTCTCCGTTGACACCATATACCACACCCGATGTGCCTGCGGTCGATGCTATTTCGCCCGGTTCGAACACGTTCAGCGAAAGGGCGTTGTTGGGCTGGTCACCGGCACGGTATGTCACGGGGGTACCCTTGGCCAGACCAAGTTCTGCTGCAGCTGCTGCAGTCAGACGGCCCTGCTCTGCGAATGTGGGCACGATCTTCGGGATGAATGAGCGGGGAATTCCGTAGTAATCGAGCAGGAAACCTGCCACATCGCCTGTCTGGAAATCCCAGAACATTCCTTCAGAAAGGCCGGAGATGGTGGTCGAGATTTCACCTGTCAGACGCATGGCAATGTAGTCGCCGGGCAGCATTATATGGTCAATCTTCTCGAAAATATGCGGTTCGTTGCGTTTTACCCATGCCAGCTTTGAAGCTGTGAAGTTGCCGGGAGTGTTGAGCAGATGCGTCAGACACTGTGAACGGCCCAACTGCTGGAAGGCGTCTTCGCCTATTCCCACGGCGCGTGAGTCACACCATATGATGGCGGGACGCAGCACTTTCTGGTTCTTGTCAACGCAGACAAGGCCGTGCATCTGGTAAGAGATGCCTATGGCGGTAATGTCATTCACGTCAATTGATGCCTGTGAAAGGACATCGGCTGTGGCGGCTTTGAGATATGCCCACCAGTCTTCCGGATTCTGTTCGGCCCAGCCGGGGTTCGCTGCCTTTATCGGTGCTTCACTCTTGGGGGCGAAAGCGGTTGCCTTACAGGCGCCGCTCTGCGCGTCAACCAGGCTGCACTTCACTGAAGAGCTGCCAATGTCATAACCTAATAGATACATAGTCGGGTTTTTATTTGGTTTTTTGATAATATCCGAATTTGAAGAGCAAAAGTATCAAAAAGATATGAATTCATACCTATAAAACATATAAAAGAAGTATTTTCGCATTCACAACTATAATGCGATAACCAATAACATACATTTATGAATAGAATCCTTACAGTAGTTCTGGCAGGGCTGTTGCTGCTGCCGGGCAAAGCATCAGGTGAAAGCGATCTGAAACTGTGGTATGAGCAGCCGGCAAAGCAGTGGACCGATGCCCTTCCACTTGGCAACGGACGTCTGGGAGCAATGGTGTTCGGCACTCCCGGGCAGGAACGTATCCAGATAAACGAGGAGACCATTTGGGGAGGAGGTCCTCACAACAATGTGAACAACAAGGCAAAGGACGGTCTGGCAGAAATCCGTAAGGCCCTTTTCGAGAACCGCCGCAAGGATGCGCAGTCCCTTTGTGACGAGTACATCAACACTCCGGGTCCTCACGGCATGCCTTATCAGACGGCCGGCAATCTGCTCCTGAAGTTCGATGGAATGGAGGATTATTCGGACTATTACCGTGAACTGGACATTGACCGTGCAGTGGCAAAGACCACTTTCAAGGCAGGTGGCGTGACATATACCCGCGAATCGTTCGTGTCGTTCCAGGATCAGGTGATCGTAATGCGCATCAGTGCCGACAAGGGTGCATCGGTATCGTTTGAAGCAAGTTATGACCTGCCTTTCAAGGAGGACCGCATTCTGGGACGCGGAGCTTTGCTTCCATCGGCCAATACGGGCGTCATGTACATTTCATGCAAGGGTGACGACCATGAGGGAATTGAAGGCAAAGTCCGTTTCACTGACAGGACGTGTGTGATTGCCGATGGAGGCAAGGTCCAGTCATCGGATAATGGCCTGACGGTCAAGAATGCCGACAGCGTAATCATATACATTTCGGTAGGAACGAATTTCGTGAACTATCAGGATGTCAGCGGCAATGAGAATGAGGTGGCCGAAAAATATCTGAAGCCTTTCGAGGAAGGGAAGAAGAAGTATGACGATGTGCTGGCTGCAAGCGTCAGCGCTTATCAGAAGCAGTTCCATACCGTAACGCTTGACCTGGGAACCAATGATCAGGCCAAACTGCCTACCGACAAGCGTCTTGCCCAGTTCGATGACACCTTTGACCCTCAGTTCGTCGAGCTGTATTTCCAGTTCGGCCGCTATCTGCTCATATGCTGCTCACAGCCGGGTGGACAGGCAGCCAATCTGCAGGGCATCTGGAACGAGAGCCGTCAGGCTCCGTGGGACGGAAAATATACCACCAACATCAATGTGGAAATGAATTACTGGCCGGCATTCGTATGCGGTCTGGAAGACAATTTCGACCCGTTCCTGAAGCTTGCCAAGGAATGTGCCGAGCACGGAAAGGAGACGGCTGCCATGTACGGATGCCGCGGATGGACTCTGCACCACAACACCGACATCTGGCGTTCGACCGGCATGGTTGACGGTGCATACAACGGCATGTGGCCTACAGGTGCAGCCTGGTTCTGCCAGGCAATATGGGACGGATACCTGTTCAATCAGGACCCTGAATACCTCAAGGAGATTTATCCTCTCATGAAGAGCGCCTGCGAATTCTTCATTGATTTCCTTGTCGAAGAGCCGGTTTCCGGCAACAGGTATCTGGTGGCAGCACCGTCATATTCACCTGAAAACGCTCCTCAGATGGACCCGGACAACCGCAACATCACCACATCGTTCGGTGTCACGATGGACAACCAGATGCTGGCCGACCTGTTCGGCAATACCATTGAGGCTGCCGCTCTCATGAAGGAGAACAAACTGTTCGTGGATACGCTGATGACCATCAAGAGCCGTCTGGCTCCAATGAAGATAGGCAGCTGGGGACAGTTGCAGGAATGGTTCCAGGATTGGGACAATCCCCGCGACAGCCACCGTCATGTTTCACATCTCTGGGGCATGTATCCCGGACGCCAGATCACGGCACAAGGTACTCCTGACCTCTTCAAGGCAGTACGTACAAGCCTTGAGGCCCGCGGAGACGCATCGACCGGCTGGTCAATGGGCTGGAAGGTCTGCCTGTGGGCACGTCTGCTGGACGGCAATCATGCATACAAGCTTATCCAGGACCAGCTGAAGCCGGTTGGCGGCGGACGCGGCATGGGCGGCAGCGGCGGCACATACACCAATCTGTTTGACGCACATCCGCCATTCCAGATTGACGGCAATTTCGGCTGCACTGCAGGTATTGCCGAAATGTTCGTACAGAGCCATACAGGTGTGATCGAACTCCTTCCGGCTCTTCCTGATGTGTGGAAGGACGGCAGTGTGAAGGGCCTGCGCGCCCGTGGCGGTTTCGTGATTGACGAACTGACCTGGAAGGACGGCAAGCCGGTGACAGTGAAGATCCGTGCCACGGTCAAGGGGCAGCTCAAGGTCAGCTGGAACGGAACCGTGAAGACCATTGGAAAAGCAAAGAAGAACAAGACATATACATTCACCTTTTAAAAACACTGACATTGATTATCATGAACAGAACAGGTAGATTTTCAGTTCTGGTACTTGCCCTGCTGGGCATGGGTACCGCAGTATCGGCACAGAACAATCAGAATTTCAAGCTGAACGCTTATGGATTTTTTGACGTGCGCAGTTATTTCGATACAAGAACAAGCGTCGGTGGCGCTGACAATTACCTGTATCTGTATCCGCTGAATGTTGCTGAACAGATTGGAACGGGCATTGATGCGAACGACCGCAAGTCGGCATCGATGTTCGGTGCAACCACCCGTTTCGGTTTCAATCTGACAGGCCCTGAGGTGCTTGGGGCTGCCAGCAGAGCCAATGTGGAGTTTGACATATTCAACTATTCATCGACCTCATTCTTCCTGTTCCGCCACTGTTATGTGAATCTGGACTGGGAAGGTTCATCCCTGATTATGGGCCAGACCTGGCATCCTATGGGAAAACTCATTCCGGGAACAGGCAGCATAGCTCTGGGTTCGCCGTTCAATGCCCTGAACCGTTCCGGCCAGCTGCGCTATGACTTCAAGGCCGATGGCGGTCTGGTCCTTTCGGCAGCGGCAGTGTTCCAGTCCATGTCCAATTCGTTCGGCCCTAAGGGCAAAAGCTATGATTACCAGCGTGCTTCAATGTTGCCCGAAATGTATGCAGGACTGGAGTGGAACGGGGAAAAGGCATCATTTGCAACCGGCGCACTGTGGCAGAAGATCAGTCCTGCCGTAACTGCATCAACCGGCAAGAACCAGTACGTTGAAAGTATTGCCGGCATGGCACAGGCAACTTTCAAGAGCGGAAAGTTCCAGGCCATGGCCAAGACCTATCTGGGCGAAAACATGTCACAGCTGGGGTTCTGCACCGGCTACGGCAAGGTTGCCGGCAGCGAGGATGAATGGGCTCCGCTGCTGTCATCGGAGTCATGGCTGTATGCAGACTACGGAGGGAATTTCAAACTTGGCTGTTTTGCAGGATACATGAAGAATCTTGGCGCGGACAGGGAAATCGACATTACGCAGACATACATTTCGGGAGGCAATATTGACCGTATGTTCCGTCTGGCTCCAAATGTCAAGTACAAGTCCGGTAACACTACATTCACACTTGAATATGATCTGACCGGTGTCTCATATGGAAACCTGAAATCCGATGGTATGGTGTCAGGAGGAGACTGGGTGGAGAACCACCGCATTCTTCTTGCTGCTACATATTCATTCAGTCTCTGATTGCTGATGGAAAAAGATACCGCACTCCAGCGGCATGAACAGCTTCGTCTTGAACTTCTGAGTTATTTCGCCGATCACAGCGATGAAGATCCTGTCGAACTGCTCAAGAACTTTGCGGAACGCATACGTCTGCTGCTGGACTGTGATCAGGTCATATATCGTGATCTTGAGAAGACCAGAATAATTGTCAATTCTCCGGAATTGGGAAAGGACTGGTCCGTGCCCGCTGATTATTGTCGGCAATGCCGTCATTTTTATGCCAATGATTCCATTTATGCCGATGGCTATACTGAAATTGATGACTGCCGTATAGGCTGGAATGGCATTCCCACGTATGGGAAATGTCCCATCAGGTCTTCACTGACCAGAATCGTATACTGCGACGGTAAAGTGGCCGGCTATCTGGCCATTCATTACATCAGGGAATTACACAAGTTCACAGATGCTGAGCGTTCTACTCTTGAAGAGTTCACACGTCTGCTTTCAATTACCCTTTCACGATTCGAGGCCCGCAGGGAAAACAAGGAACTGAAGCTTGTCAGGAAACTTGAAGAGGCCCGCAGCCTTCTTGACAATATAAATTCAGCGTATAATATTGTCTATGTCGTGGACATGACTGATGGTTCCATGGATATCATCAGAATGAGTGAGGACATGCTTGAAAGTGGGGAGCAGTTTGACAATTTCTCTCAGGTGCGTTCTTTCTTCCTGTCCAGGGTCGTTCATCCCAGGGACAGGGAACATATGCGTTTGGAACTGGATTTCAATACCATACGTGCGAAACTTGCCGGGTCCAGGTCATATGATGTGGAATACTGTGTGCTGAAGCATGGCATGACACTGTTCAGCGAAATGAATGTCACTGCAGTCAGCGGGGACAAGGTTGCCATAGGCATGGTGGGCAAGGATGTGGAACTGTCCAGAAAGCTTCTGGAGGCAAAAAGGTATGACGAATACTTTGCCCTGTTCGTCGTTGACATTGATACGGGAATGATCAGGGAAATCCACAATCATTCTCCGTTCAAGACCAAGGGTCCTGAAGTGCCGGTTGACTATCAGGACTTCATGAGAGAATTCGCAATGGCTCTTGACGGTGAGGCAAGAACTTTTTTCATGCAGCTGTCCGACCTGGATTTTGTAAGGCACGATATGGAGGGCGAGGACAAGCACACGTACTCCTTCAAGGCTTTGGACAAGTGGGTTGATGTTACCGCCTATGTCATAGCAAAGAACGATGACGGAAAGCCGGCCATGTTCACGTTGGGATTCAGTCTGGCCGATTCACTTGATGCCAACCGTCAGGAACTGCAGAACCAGCTCAAGGAGGACATGAAGATCATAGGCGGTCTTGCCAGCGGTTTTCTTGCCCTGTACTACATTGACATGGATAACGGCATTTTCAAGGTGTATTCCCTTGACGGCCAGCGTCTGCCTGATACCAGACAGCTTGTAAGTGAAGGAGGTGACTGCTTTGAACTGTTCTACAGGTTTGCACGTTCTGAAGCCGTGCATCCCGATGACCGTCATCTGTTCCTCAAGCTCAATGTGGAAACTGTCCGTGAGAAACTTTTGCATAACAAGAGGTTCAGTGTCCGTTTCCGCCGCAATTATGCCGGTCAGTATCTGTGGTCTGAAATGGATGTGGTGAAATGTGAGGGCATTGATGAGCGTCCGAATGCGATCATTATAGGTTTTGCCGAACGTGACGAGGATATCCAGAAAGAACTCCAGATTCAGGAGACCCTGGCTCAGAGAGTGGCCATATCGGACTACTTCATCAATTCCTATTCGACAGCCTTCTATTGCAACCTGTTGACCGATGAAATTCTGGTCCTTCATGCCGTTCCGGAATTCAACCGTATTTTCGGCGGCCGTGAACTCACCTTTTCCAATGGCATAGGAGATTACGTGAGGCATAATGTGCATCCTGATGACAGGGATATGGTACTTTCAATGTTCGATGTAGGAGAAATTGTCGACAAGCTGTCCGTCTCGGATCATTTCAGCTTCGATTATAGGGATGTGTCCGATGGTGCCTCCGGCTATTACCATTGTACCATAATCAGGGGTGAGGACCGGGACCATATAGGAATGGGCTTCAGAAACATTACTGAAGATGTCCGCCGCAAACAGGAGTATCAGACACAGCTCCAGGAGGCGCTTTCCATGGCACAGTCGGCCAACAGGGCCAAGACCACGTTCCTTAACAATATGTCTCATGATATCCGTACCCCTATGAATGCCATCATCGGCTTTACTGGACTTGCCGCGAGCCATATTGATGAAAAGGACAAAGTGCAGGATTACCTTTATAAGATAGGGCAGTCATCGAACCATCTGCTGTCACTCATCAATGACGTGCTTGACATGAGCCGCATTGAATCGGGCAAGATGAACATTGATGAAAAGGAGGAGAATCTTCCTGAAATAATACATACGCTCAAGGATATTGTCCAGGCTGACATACACGCCAGACAGCATGATTTCTTCATTGACACTGTGAACATTCATGACGAGAATATCATCTGTGACAAGTTGCGTCTGAATCAGGTGCTTCTCAATGTGTTGTCCAATGCCATCAAGTACACGTCACCCGGTGGCACCATATCCATGCGTATCACGGAAAAGACCGTGAAGCCTTCAGGTTATGCCACATATGAGTTCCGGATCAAAGACAATGGAATGGGAATGAGTCAGGAGTATCTCCAAATCATTTTCGAGCCGTTCACACGTGTCAAGTCAAGTACTATCAGCGGCATTCAGGGTACCGGACTCGGCATGGCCATAACCAAGAACATCATAGACATGATGGGCGGAAAGATTGAAGTCGAGAGCGAATTGGGCAAGGGAACTGAAATGGTTCTGACCTTTGACTTCAGACTGCCAAGTGAACATCGCAAGCCGGTCATGGCTTCTGAGTATCATGGTATGAGGGCTCTTGTTGCCGATGATGATGCCAATACCTGTGTTTCGATAAGTTCCATGCTCAAGGAAGTGGGGATGAATGCCGAGTGGTGTACGTCAGGAAAGGAAGCGGTCTTCAGGGCTCAGACAGCATACCGGGAGGGAGAACTCTTCAAGGTCTATATCCTTGACTGGCTGATGCCGGACATGAATGGAATAGAGACCGCCCGCAGAATACGTCAGGTTATAGGCGATGACATACCGATAATCATTCTTACGGCTTATGACTGGTCAGATATAATGGATGAGGCGCACGAGGCCGGTGTCACGGCATTTGCGAGCAAGCCGCTGTTCCCGTCGGACCTGCACAGGGTACTGGCCAAATGCCTTGGCCAAGAGGAGACCAAGCCGGCAGAACCCGAATCACATCAGTTAAGACTGGACGGCAGGAATATACTGCTTGTTGAAGACAATGAACTGAACAGGGAGATAGCAACTGCAATCCTTGAGGAGTATGGTTGTGGCGTTGTTCAGGCCAGTGATGGTAAGGAAGCGGTTGAAATGATGAAGGAAGCATCATCGGGTGATTATGATATGGTTCTCATGGATATCCAGATGCCGGTCATTGACGGTTATGAGGCTACGCGTCTCATCCGTGGCATCGGGAGTGACATTTCCAGGATTCCCATTGTTGCCATGACCGCCAATGCTTTTGAAGAGGATCGCAGGGCTGCACTTGAAGCTGGAATGGACGAGCACGTGGTAAAGCCTATTGATCCGGACCAGCTGGCTCAGGTCCTTGCCAGGTTCCTTGGCTAAAATACTGGCTCAGGCCCAGTGGGAATCTGATGGCGGCGTTCGATGGCGGCGTTCCATAAATTATAGTGATAGTGCGTCGTGGCGTCTGTATCCATCATCCGAATAGCATTTGGGTTGTTTTCTGTGGACGATAGGGAGTAAAATCATTCTGTAGGCACGATTCCATCCCTATCGTAGGGACTGAAAGGCGGAATAGCGCATTTTCCCATGCATGATAGGGAAGAAAGTCATGCTATAAAGCCGATTCTCTCCCTATCATGTGTAAGTGTTGCTGATCTCAGATCTCATTTTGAATACAGGTTTTGCATGACGGAAGGGTGCTGTGCGGACTGCCGCTCCATGGCCTGCTCCTGCGGTCTTTCAGGCCATTCCACGGAAAGTCCGCACAGCACCCCTCCATCATGCAAAAATGTCGCGGCACGAAGTATGGTAACTTTGGGTGAGAGCCAACATTGGGGTTGGAGTTCGACTATGCATAAAAAAGACAGAAACCCGTTTTGTGTTGGGTTTCTGTCTTTTGGTCGGAATGAGGCGACTCGAACGCCCGACCCCTACGTCCCGAACGTAGTGCGCTACCAACTGCGCTACATTCCGATCTCTCTTTGGTGTTGCAAAGGTAAGGCTATTTTTGGAATTGGAATACTTTTTTTCTTAAAAAACTTGCGGAGAATAAAAAAGTACGTATCTTTGCACCCGCTATCAGAAATGACAGCACGGCTGGTGCCATAGCTCAGTTGGTAGAGCAAAGGACTGAAAATCCTTGTGTCCCTAGTTCGATTCTCGGTGGCACCACATGAAAAAAGCCTCACGGATTCCTCCGCGAGGCCTTTTTTCATATCATCAGCCCATGCCAATGATTCCGACCGCCATTATTTTTTTTTCATTTGATTGACATTGTTGAATGTAATTGATATTTTTGGACAGAATATTGAAAAATCATCAGGATATGAACAGGCATGGAAACATGATCAGGTATGTCGTAGTGGCGATTCTGGCCTTTGCAACCAGTGTGCCGCTGTGTAGCCAGATTAAAAAGGAATTTGAACTGATGGGCGGAGAGGCCGCCCAGATCAGGCATGTGACAGGTGAAAGTTGCAGCGTCAACAGCGCTCAGGGCGGCCTGTCATTGGGTACGCGCTGCACATTCTATTCTAACAGAAATTTCGGCGTATTCGCGCAATTGGAAATGGAATCCTGGACATTCTATGAAAAACAGTGGTTCGGAGCTGTCAGCAAGGCCGATGGTGACAGGTACATGTACCGTTTCAGAGGCGATGACAGATTGAGCGAATCCAATTTCGGCCTGTTTGCAGGTGCGGCCTGGAAAGCTTCATTAAATGGGTGGGACGTTACATCAAGACTGGGATTCGGAGCGGTAATCGATGACTTCGCATACTCGTATGAACGTCGTTCCCGTGATGGCAGTACAGGACCGGAATACTTTGAAGTCCAGAGGATTGGGGGCCATTCCGATACTGAAGACTATCTTCTTGACAATGACGATGATGTGACTTCGCCTGTCACTTTCGCCCTGAAGGCCGATGTCCGCTTTGCCATTCCGCATGAGAGCCGCATAGGATTCATGTTCGCCGGCATAGGGCTGGACCTGCCTGTAAGCAGAGTGACTGAGGAAATCACATCGGTCCGTTCAGTTCGGGAACACGAGCCTGCGAACTGGGTTGAATGGGTTGCATGGAACGGTTCAAAGAGCAATTGGATTAAGGATGACAGTTCAAAGGCAGTTACCGGCAGTATGGTCCGCATTATGCCGGTTGTCTGCATAAACGTCGGTTACTGCTTTGCCGTCAGACATTAAAATGATATTGGACATGAACAGAATAACAGCTTTTATTGCGGCAGGTTTCCTGTTCGGGGCCTGTTCAGCCGGTTTTGATTACGATAGAGGTCACTATGATGACAGTTACTATGAAACGAACAATGTGGTCCTGACCATCAGGAACTTTTCATCCGATACAACCGTCTGGTTCATACCGGACAAGATACATGCCGAGGCACTGCCCGATGAGCTGAGCGAATGGCAGAAGATATCGGTGTTTGAGGTGGAACCGCACTCGTCATACCCGATACTGTTCGACAGCAACGATTTCTATGTGACTCCCATAGAGACCTACGGCCCGGAAGACACTCTGATTGTCTATGTATTCAAAAAGGATGTCTGGAACGGGTACAGCTGGAAAGAGCTTGTTGAAGGCAGACTCTGGTCGTGCAAAGCCGGATACAGCGTACAGGATGCCGTATCAACTTCGGGAATCATAACTTATCCTATGCCATAGGGTAGGTTTCAGCAGCCGCCCAGACCATCGGCACTGTGGCAGATGGCGGTCATGTATTTTCCTTCCATATTCGGGAATGCCTTCAAGTATTCCCGGCTTACCTTTTCTATGATGCTTTCCCTGTAGGCGGGGTCGATAAGAGCCATGCAGCAGCCCTTGAAACCTGCTCCGCTGAATCGGCCTCCGTAGATGCCTTCGGTTCCGGTCATGATCTCGTACAGGGTCTTGAGTTCGGGTGAACCTGTTTCCCAGTTTTGGATTGATGACAGTCCTGATTCGAAGCTCAGCCGTCCGTACTTTTCAATGTCACCGCGGCGCCATGCATCGGCTCCCGCTATTACGCGTTCCTGCTCGGTGTACCAGTGCATGGCACGCTTGCGCCAGTTGTCCGGCAGACGGTCACCGTATTCGTCAAAGACCTGACGCGGAACCTGACGGAAATAAGTCTCATTGAATTTGCCATAGTCCATACCTGCGTATGCCAGAAGGGCGTATGCTGCACTCCGGCATTCATCAACCCTCATGTTGAACTTGCTGCCGGCCAGGGTGCGCTCTATTCCGCTGAAGAAGATGGCTATCTCATACGGCTTCATCGACGGACTTGAGGGAATCAGTTCATATTTGTCATCCTGTGTGTCCAGATAAAGCAGATGGTCCTTCTTGGAGTACATCTCGCAGCTCTGGTCAAGTTTGCCACTGTTCACTCCCACATAGTTATTTTCCGATGCCATGGAGATGAGTATCATTTCCAACGGAGAAAGACTGATCCTGTTGACTTTGCAAAGGGCCTTGAGAAATACCAGACATACGCTGGCCGATGATGACAGTCCACCAATGGGCAGTGTGCCTTCAATGACACCGCAAAGACCAGTAGACAGGGTGTATCGCTGCTGCAGGGCTATGGTCACACCACGAAGGTAGTCGGCCCAGTCATTCTGCCTGACATCGGCCACTTCGCGGATGTGGAACTGGGCGCGCTTGTCAAACTGCAGTGACATGAGCTCAATCACACCGTTCTGTTTTGACGAATATGCAAAATGGATTCCGCGGTCTATGGCCAGACCGGTAATGCGTCCCAACTGATGATCCACATGGGCACCTATCGGACAGATGCGGTAAGGGCAGAAGGCTACATCTTCAGGAGACTTGTGGTATATCTCAAAAAATTTCTCTTCACATTTCATAAGCAGATAATTTATTCCAGTCCAACACTTCTTTTTTCTTTTGCCAGTTTGACCAGATACTGTCCGTACTGGTTCTTTATCATGGGTTGTGCCACCTCAATCAGCTTGTCGGCATCAATCCAGCCGTTGCGGAATGCTATGGCTTCCAGACATCCTATCTTCAGGCCCTGACGTTTCTCCAGCACTTCAACAAAGGTCGATGCCTCACTCAGTGAATCGTGTGTTCCGGTGTCCAGCCATGCAAAGCCTCTTCCCAGTAGCTGGACCTTGAGTTCTCCATCGGAAAGGAAACGCTGGTTGACGGTTGTTATTTCCAGTTCTCCACGGGCTGACGGTTTGATGGTCTGTGCAACGCTGACGACTTTGTTGGGGTAGAAATACAACCCTACTACTGCATAGTTGCTTTTGGGTTTTGCCGGTTTTTCTTCAATGGAAAGGCAGTTGCCGTTCAGGTCGAATTCTGCTACACCGTAGCGTTCCGGGTCGCTGACCCAATATCCGAATACGGTTGCCTTGCTGTCTTCCTTCGCTGTCCTGACGGCCTCCTTGAGTTTGCTGGTAAAGCCGCTGCCATAGAAGATGTTGTCGCCAAGGACCAGACAGACACTGTCATCGCCAATGAAGTCCTTGCCTATGATGAATGCCTGTGCCAGTCCGTCAGGACTTGGCTGTACGGCATATTGGAAGTTCACTCCAAAGTCACTGCCGTCACCCAGAAGACGCTGGAAACCCGGCATGTCCTGAGGGGTCGAAATTATGAGTATGTCACGTATTCCGGCCAGCATGAGCACGCTGATGGGGTGATATACCATAGGCTTGTCGTAGACCGGAAGCAGCTGCTTGCTGACTCCTTTCGTGATAGGATACAATCTGGTACCGCTACCGCCTGCAAGAACAATTCCTTTCATATCTCATTGAAGTTTGGAATCCAAAGGTATGAATAATCGTTGAAATACCTATATTTGCCAAATACATTTGAACATCAATACAAGGAAACGATATGCGTAGAATTATCTTAAGTCTGTCACTTGCAGCAGTTTGCAGTCTTGGAGTCATGGCTCAGGACGGAAAGGCATCAATCAGTATAGAATCGGCAAAGCCCAGCGGAATCATTGACGAAATGCTTTACGGCCAGCTGTTCGAACACATTTACTTCTCGGCCAACAACGGTGTCTGGCAGGAACTCATCTATGAGCGTTCGTTCGAACCCGAGCAGTATCCGGGCATCCATCCGCGTGACGGCTACTTTGACGGCTGGTATATGGACGATGACATGGTCCTGCATTCTCCGACACGTTATGAGCAGCCGCTCAGGATTGACAGCATAGGGACATGTGACTTTGACCTGACCATGGATGTGAACTGGCGTTCCTACAAGCTGGCACGCCGCAGTTGGAGCGGCGGTCTGCTGGACATACGTTTCGCTTTCCGCAACAAGGCCGATGGCTCACCATATTATGTACGCATTCATGACCCGTATTATGAGGGCCGCACCTTCACTCCGGCACAGACCCAGTCACAGATCGATGCAGCCAACGAGGCCGCAGCACGTGCCGCCCTCCAGCAGCAGAGCGCAACGGCCGATTTCTCGATCTGCGCCATGGAAGAGCGTGAATCGGCAGGCTTCGGCGGTCGTCCTGGACGTCGCATGAGCACGCTGACGGCACTGGCATCGGCTCAGGCTACAAAACAGCAGGTGAACGAGGAGCAGCAGTGGCACAAGCTTCGCGTGGAAAGCCGCGGCAGCAAGGCTACAGTGTTCTGGGACGACAAGGAGGTGGTCAGTTATGACGGACTTGAGCAGGCTGACCGCAATTTCCTGACCTTCTGGGTCAACTATACCGAGGCTACTTACCGTAATATAAGGCTTACCGGAACCGATGGAACCGTGCTGTTCGAGGGCACTCCTGGCGATGTCCAGATTCCGGCAGTGGCCCAGCAGTGGACGGCTTTCGGCGACGGCGGCAAGTACCGTCTGGTCAAGGACGATGCAGTGAACATGCGCTATTCGCAGGAGATAACCGCAGGCAGGAAGGCCGAAGCCGGCATCTTCCAGGGGCCGCAGGACATTATTCCTTTTGAAAAATATGTTGGCTCAATCTATGCCAAGGGCAAGGGTGAACTCATTGTGGGACTGCGCAATGACAAGGGAGAATATGTGGCCCGCAAGTCGTTGGGCAAGGTTGGAAAGGAGTGGAAGAAATACGAATTCGAGCTTATACCGCAAGAAAGCGGTGACGGCGATTTCGTAATAGCAGTGAAGGGTGGTACGGTGCAGGTTGACCAAGCAACAATGACAACACAGACAGGTCTTGACCTGGGCGGTTTCCGCCCCGACATACTGCAGGCTGTCAAGGAACTGCATCCAAGCTGCATGCGCTGGCCCGGTGGCGGTTATGTGGCGCAGTACAACTGGAAATGGGGCATCGGCCCGCAGGAGGAGCGCGAGCGCTGGCCCCACTGGATGTGGATGGACTATGACCAGAACTGCTTCGGCACCGATGAGTTCATACGTTTCTGCCGTGAGGTGAATTCCGAACCGATTATCGTGGTCAGCGTCAAGTTCGAGCGCCCTGACGAGGAGTTCCCGCAGATTCTTCAGGATGCCCTTGACTGGCTGCGCTACTGCAACGCTCCGGCAACTGACGAATGGGGCGCAAAGCGTGCCGCCAACGGACATCCGGAGCCATACAATGTGAAGTACTGGGAGATTGACAACGAGATGTGGGAGATGGGCATTGAGCGCTACGAGAAGGCCCTGCGCATTTTCTCGACCGAGATGCGCAAGATTGACCCGTCA
Organism: Bacteroidaceae bacterium; assembly: GCA_045640065.1. GTDB lineage: Bacteria > Bacteroidota > Bacteroidia > Bacteroidales > Bacteroidaceae > Colenecus. The sequence continues at coordinate 12,600 of JAZUEH010000129.1, read as the reverse complement.
ATCAAGATCATTGCCTGTGGCGGATTCCCCGAGGATGCCGATTTCATAAAGCGCAGCGGCAATTACTTCGACTACATGAGCCTGCACCATTACGAGCAGCAGGGCGGTTACGCTACCGGTCCCGAGCGTCTGGGCCAGCAGTATGACCGTTACGCCAAGATGTTTGCCGAGGGTCCAAACCCCAACTGCAAGCTGTTCATATCGGAATGGAACCTGAACTCCACCGACTGGCGTACAGGTCTGTTCGCAGGCGGTTTCCTGAATATGGCCGAGGCCCGCGACGTTGTGGCCATGGGTGCTGCCGCCCTGTTCCTGCGCCGAACCGATTCGCCCGACTGGAACAACGCATTCATCAATTTCGATTACAAGGACCTGTTCAAGGCTCCGAACTGCCAGGTTACCGAACTGTGGTATGACCATTTCTCAAAGTACCGTCTGGCCTACAGCGGTGAGACAGCAGGCCTGAGCATCAGCACCACACTTTCAGAGAACGGCCGCGACGTCATTGTCAAGATTGTCAACACCGGCAACGATGCGGTCCAGCTTGAAGTGAACGGTGACTGGGCATCATTGAGTGCAGGCAGTTTCGATTTCTATGCCCCCGGCAGTCTGACAGCCGCCAACAGCATGGAGAACAAGAACGCAGTGGCTCTGCAGCATGCTTCGCCCATGATAGCTGACGGCGTGGCTACGCTTACCGTACCGGCTTTGAGTGCCGGAGTGCTTACTCTGAGCAAATGACAATTCCTCATGCAAAACCTTACTTATTTAGTTACGACGCCGTTCTTGGTCAGGGTCCAGGACTTGGTGAAATTGCCGCCTATCAGAGCAAGGATTGCCTGGATGTTGCCCGGAAGGATGCCCGGCATTTCCAGGTTGTTTTCCATGTCGGCATATTCTCCTACGCAGTAACCATTGGAGTCGGTGCATGTTATGAAGACCTTGTAGTCGCATGACAGGGCGCATTCCTCCCGATTCTGGTAGGTCTTGTCGTAGGCAAGGTATGTGGAAACGGTTACGTCATTGTCAAGTGCAATGTCCTTGTTGACGTAGGTGTCATGCTTGTCATACAGGGAGTCAACGGGCTGCCCGTCAAGGCAGACCACCAGCCGCCCGAACTCTGAGAAGGTATTGTTGGGGTGGAATTTCAGTTCCACGTTACCCTTTATTGTCTTTGCTTCTTCCTGTTTCGGCTGTGGATCATCTTCATTCTTTGAACATGCTGCAAACATCAGAGCTGCAGCCAGCAGTGCAAATGTGATTTTCTTCATTTTCTTAAATAAGCTATTTGAAACGTGTTATTTGTCATTTGTAAGGCCTGTGCCACGGGTCTGATGCAGGAACTCCTGCAGCTTCTTCTCGCGCATGGACAAGAATTCGCGGGCCTGGGGACTGTCGGGCTGGAGCGGGCGGTGGGCCATCATGGAGCGCAACTGTGATGCCTGCTCCAGCAGATTCCTCTGCGCGGGGTCGAAGCCCCAGTCCATGAAGCGGTCAAAGATCATGTCTGCGGCAAGGGATGACGGGTGCAGCATGTCATCGGCATAGAAGCGGTAGTCACGCAGTTCGTCCATCAGGATTTCGTATGCCGGAAAGTAGTGGGCGTTGTCAAATCGGTCCACTATGCGGTCCACGGCCAGCAGCAGGGTGGATTTGCTCAGCTGGTTTTCATGCAGTCCGTCAGCCAGATGGCGGACCGGGCTTACGGTGAAAATCCACTGGCGGGCGGGATTGCCGCCCACGTAATGTCCAAGGGCCTGCACGCATTCGTCAACGCTCAGGCGGCGGCGCTCAAAGCGGCTTCCTGGCAGTTTGTGGCAGTTGGACACAACCATGCCGCTCTCACGGTCGGTATAGACATATGCGCTGCCCAGAGTCACGACCACCCAGCTTTTGCGTTCGTAGAATTCCGATGCCTTGTCCAGCTCGCTGTTGGCGTTGTCAAGAAACTCCTGTGCTGTGGGCCTTGCAAAGCTGCTGTGATGGTGGAAGGAGCAGAACCCGGCCTTGGTTTCAATGACGTCTTCAGGGATGAAGCTGCAGCCGTAGGGGTTGATGCTGTAGCCCTCGAGCAATCCCAGGCAGTCGGCTATGGAGCAGGGGTTGAACAATACACCGAAAGGGTTGACAAGAGTGTCAAGATAGTGCTCTTTGCAGCGGTTTCCGATTTCCTGTGCAAAGCACGAGCCCACGAACAATATGGAACTGGAATACCCGAATCCGGGTTCCATGGGTTCCGCAGTGACTTTTGTCAGCAGTTCGGCCATTTACCTTATTATACCTTTATATTCGCTGCACACCTTATGATAAGATTCCAGATTGCCTATGTCGTAGCGGCTGCCCGGCATCTCCATGGCATGGACTGCGGTCTGTGTGCATAGCCAGGCGATGTAGCTGCCGGGGGCATCGGTGCCGCAGCCGGCTTCAATGCCGCGGGCTACCAGGCGGGCATCGGCCTTTGTGTAATAGTAGAAGGGCGGGCAGCTCCAGTTGGATTTGGGCTGGGCCGGCTTTTCCTCCATGCCGGTAATGAGGTCATCGGCATCGGTCTCAAGCACTCCGCACTTGGTCAGGCGTGAACGGTCTTCTACGAAGAAACGCATCACGCACGATGTGCCTTTGCTGCGGGAGTAGTCAAGGAAACGGCTCAGGGAGAAGTCCAGCACGTTGTCGCCGGCAATGACCAGCAGCTCGTCATCAAGATTCAGGGTGTCAATGGCGAACTGGATGTCGCGTACTGCGCCCAGACGTGTCTCGTTGGTGCTGGTGCCGTCATCGACAATCGTGATTGGCTGGCTTTTTGTAGCTGCCCAGTCACGGAAATGACCTGCAAAACGGTGGTTGGAAATGACGATGTAGCCGTCAACCATTCCGGTAGAGTCTATATCGTCAACAAGCCAGTCAAGAATGGTCTTGTCGCCCACCTTGAGCAGCGGTTTGGGGAAATTCTCTGTCAGCGGGTACAGTCTTGTGGCGTAGCCGGCTGCAAGTATAAGACATTTCATATTCAGAATCCGTTAGGGTTGTTCTTCTGCCAGTTCCAGCTGTCGCGGCACATCTCGTCAATGCCGTACTGCGCCTTCCAGCCCAGCTCTTTCCGGGCTTTTGACGGGTCGCTGTAGCATGTTGCTATGTCGCCCGGACGGCGGGGTTTGATTGAATAGGGTACCTTGACTCCGTTCACTCTCTGGAAGGCGTTGACTATGTCGAGAACTGAATAGCCGTGACCTGTCCCCAGATTGTAAATGGCCAGACCACAATTGTTCTGAATGGCCTTGAGGGCGGCTACATGACCGGCTGCAAGGTCAACCACATGGATGTAGTCACGGACGCCTGTGCCATCAGGCGTGTCATAGTCATTGCCGAAGACACCCAATTCAGGACGCTTGCCGACCGCCACCTGAGTGACGTATGGCATGAGGTTGTTGGGTATGCCGTTCGGATTTTCGCCTATCAGTCCGCTGGGATGGGCTCCAATCGGGTTGAAGTAGCGCAGCAATACCACGTTCCAGGTGGGATCGGCTTTCTGCATGTCGGTCAGAATCTGCTCGAGCATGCTCTTGGTCCAGCCGTAGGGGTTGGTACAGCTGCCTTTGGGGCATTGTTCGGTTATAGGAATGAAAGCCGGGTCGCCATATACTGTGGCACTCGACGAGAAGATGATGTTACGGCAATCGTGGGCTTTCAGAGCCTGGACCAGTACCAGTGTACCTCCAATGTTGTTTTCATAATACTCAATTGGCATGGAGACCGATTCTCCAACTGCCTTGAGTCCGGCAAAGTGAATGCAGGCATCGAACTTGTACTGTTCAAGCACTTTGTCCAGTCCCTGACGGTCACGGATGTCAACCTTGTAGAAAGGGGTGTGAATGCCTGTTATGCGTTCCACCCTGTTGAGACTCTCGGGATTTGAGTTGCTCAGGTTGTCAATGACTACGGCCGTATGGCCGGCCTTGTAAAGCTCTACCAGTGTGTGGGAGCCTATGAAACCGGCTCCTCCGGTTACCAGAATGTTCATTTTCAGAGTATTTTCCGCAAAGATAGGAAAACTTGCCTACTTTTGCAGTGAAAATGACAGACAGGTAATGAAGATAGGCAATATAGAGTTTCGTGAGCATCCGGTTTTCCTTGCTCCCATGGAAGACGTGACCGATCCGGCATTCCGTCTCATGTGCAAGCGTTTCGGGGCTGACATGGTGTATTCCGTGTTCATATCGTCCGATGCCCTGGTGCGCGAGGTGAACCGTTCCATGCAGAAACTTGCGCTCTGTGATGAGGAACGTCCGGTGGTGATTCAGATATACGGCACGAAGACTGATGCCATGGTCGGTGCCGCACAGATGGCACAGGCTGCAGGGCCCGATGTGCTGGACCTGAACTTCGGTTGTCCGGTCAAGAAGGTCGCCGGGAAGGGTGGTGGTGCCGGCATGCTCCAGAATGTGCCCAAGATGCTGGAGATAACGAAAGCGGTGGTCGATGCCGTGAAGATTCCGGTGACTGTCAAGACCCGTCTGGGCTGGAATGATGACAGCAGGATAATTGTAGATCTGGCGGAACGTCTGCAGGACTGCGGCATACAGGCGCTTACCATACATGGCCGCACCCGTGCCCAGATGTATACCGGTCAGGCCGATTGGACTCTGATAGGCGATGTGAAGAACAATCCACGTATGCACATTCCCATAATCGGCAATGGCGATGTGACTACTCCTGAGCGGGCAAAGGAATGCTTTGACCGGTATGGTGTTGATGCCGTCATGATAGGACGAGGCAGTTTCGGGCGGCCGTGGATTTTCAAGGAGGTCCGTCATTATCTTGATACAGGTGAACTCATGCCGGATCCGGGTTTCGACTGGAAACTTGATGTGATCAGGCAACAGGCACTGGACAGCGTGGCCCGTCTGGATGAACGTCGTGGTATAGTCCATATAAGACGTCATCTGGCCCAGAGCCCTATATTTAAAGGTATTCCGGATTTCCGCCATACCCGCATTGAAATGCTGCGTGCTGAAACGCTTGACGATCTGTTCGCCATATTTGACCGTATCAGACTTATGCCGCATGAACAGAGTGTTAATGAATGATTCTTTTCGGACAGGACAGGATATGACAAGGAACGATTTTGAGATTATGGCTCCGGTCGGGTCATGGGAGTCGCTGGCTGCGGCTTTCCAGGCAGGTGCCAATTCCATATATTTCGGGGTTGAAAAACTGAACATGCGTTCGCGCAGCGCCAGTCATTTCACTCTTGATGACCTGAGGGAGATTGCATCACAGTGCAGTGGACATGGTGTCCAGAGCTATCTGACATTAAACACAGTCATGTATGGTGAAGACATTCCACTTATCCATGAGATTGTTGATGCGGCTCTTGAGGCGGGGATATCGGCCATCATTGCATGCGATATAGCAGTCATGACCTACTGCCGCAAGGTGGGTATGGAGGTACATCTGTCCACACAACTCAATATCAGCAACATAGAAGCTCTGCGTTTCTATGCGCAGTTTGCCGATGTGGTGGTGCTGGCGCGTGAACTCAATCTTGATCAGGTAGCAGATATTTACCGCCATATTCAGGAAGAGAACATCTGCGGTCCAGGCGGTAGGCAGATACGCATAGAGATGTTCTGTCATGGTGCGCTGTGCATGGCAATCAGCGGCAAGTGCTATCTGAGCTTGAACGAACTGGGTGCCAGTGCCAACCGCGGTGCCTGTATGCAGGTATGCCGTCGCGGATACATAGTCAAGGACAAGGAATCAGATATCGAACTGGCAGTTGAAAACCAGTATATCATGTCCCCGAAGGATCTGAAGACTTTGCGTTTCATGGACAGGATGATTGAGGCTGGTGTACGTGTTTTCAAGATTGAGGGACGCGCCCGTGGTCCTGAATATGTCAAAACGGTTGCGCAGTGCTATGGTCAGGCAATAGAGGCCTGCCTGGAAAACAGGTTTACCGAGGAACTCAAGGACAGTCTTGACGAACAGCTCAAGACCGTGTTCAACCGTGGTTTCTGGAACGGCTATTATTTGGGTCAGCGGCTTGGCGAATGGAATGAGAAATACGGCTCACAGGCTACTGAGACCAAGGTCTATGCCGGTAAATGTACTGATTATTTCTCTAGACTGGGGGTAGGTGAATTCCTTATTGAAGCATCGGCCTTGAAGGCTGGCGAGAAGCTCATGGTTACCGGCAACGCCACAGGATGCATTACGTTTACACTGGATGATCCTCGGGTCAATCTGAAAAGCGTTGAAGATGTTCCACAGGGTGTACGTGTGTCTTTCAAGACTCCTGAAAAAGTTCGCCGTGGTGACAAACTTTACCGTGTTGTGGCACGTGAGTGACTTTCTTTTTTGCAATAATTGAATATCGGCCGTATTTTTAGACTATATTTGCTGAATACAATCAATAAGGAATATCTGATGGAATACAATATCAGGCCGGCAGAAGGCAAACTTGGAGTGTTGAGCGTTGGATTGGGTGCTGTTGCAACCACATTCATTACGGGTACTCTTATGGCCCGCAAGGGTTTGACCAATCCTGTGGGGGCCTTTACTCAGTTGGGCAAGATGCGCGTTGGACGTGGCAAGGATAAGAAGTATCTGAAAGTCAGCGAAGTAGTACCCTTGACAAGTCTGGATGACATCGTATTCGGTGCATGGGATGTATTTACAGACAATGCCTATGAAAGCGCAAAGTTCTGCAAGGTTCTGAAACCCGAAGACATTGAGCCGGTGCGCGGGGAACTGGAGGCCGTCCGTCCCATGAAGGCTTGTTTTGATGTGAATTTTGCTCAGAATCTTATGGATCCGGAATTCGGAAGGGTTCCCGAACCACTGTGGGCAATGCCCGATGATACCCGTTGGAACTATGCACAGAATCTGCGCGAGGATATACGCCGTTTCAAGCGTGAAAACGGTCTGGACCGCGTGATAGTTTTCTGGATTGCCAGCACAGAGGCATATTGTCCGCGCAATGAGCAGGTTCACGGCTCTCTGGCTGGTTTTGAGGCAGCTATGAAGGCTGATGACCGCAAGCACCTGGCTCCAAGCATGATCTACGCTTACGCTGCGCTCATGGAGGGCTGTCCCTTCATTATGGGTGCGCCTAACGTCTGCGTTGACATTCCCGCCATGTTCGAGTTGTCGAAAAAACAAGGATTGCCCATAGTCGGCAAGGATTTCAAGAGCGGTCAGACCATGATGAAGACCGCCATGGCTCCTATTTTCGCAACCCGTCTGCTCGGTGTGGAGGGTTGGTTTTCAACCAATATACTTGGTAACCGTGACGGGCAGGTAATTGAACATCCTGATAATTTTGAAACCAAACGCATAAGCAAGGCTTCCAGTATTGAGTGGATTCTTGATTCCGATGCCCAGCCGGAACTGTATTCGGACATTTATCATAAGGTAAAGATCAATTATTACCCTCCACGTGGAGACAGTAAGGAAAGTTGGGATAATATCGACATATTCGGATGGATGAACTATCCCATGCAGATTAAGGTGAATTTCCTGTGCCGTGATTCCATTCTGGCAGCTCCCATCTGTCTGGATCTGATGCTTTTCACTGACCTGGCATTGCGTGCAGGCATGAACGGCGTTCAGGAATGGCTCTCGTTTTATGTCAAGAAACCAATGACTTATGATGATGAGAATCCTGTTCACGACCTGTTCCAACAGTTTGCCATGCTGAAGAACCAACTGCGTCTGTTCGGCGGATACGAGGCGGATCAGGAATTGGACTGATATTTGCATACTTTTACCGGGGGACTGCATATTCATATTGAAAATGCACTCCTGGTATTATTTTTTCTGCATACTCTTGCATATGTATGATTATTATGATTAATTTTGCAGTCGGATACAGAATTTTTATGCAAATATGAAAAATAAGAACAACCGCCTTGAAGTAATTCGCATGGTCATATCGGAACAGGATGTGAAAAACCAGGAGCAGCTGTTGCAGATTCTTCTTCAGAAAGGTTATAGCGTGACTCAGGCCACATTGTCCCGTGATTTGAAGAAGATGAAGATATCAAAGGTAGCTAACACATATGGGGATTATCTGTATGTGCTGCCCAATCATGCTCTCCTGCAGAAGAAAGCCGGTACGGCAGCACTTGATGACCATACGCTGAATCAGCCCAGATACGGTTTTGTATCACTTAATTTTTCAGGGAACATGGCTGTCATCAAGACAAAACCGGGTTATGCCAGCAGTCTTGCGTACGATATTGACAATCATAACATTCCTGGAGTTCTTGGTACGATTGCGGGCGATGACACCCTGCTCATAGTCCTGTCCGAGAACGCCAACCGCATGGAAATCAAGCACCAACTTGAACCGATAATTGTTTCACTATAAGAACATGGAAACTGATATTCAGGTGATGGTCGCAGACGCATCACATGAAAAGTACATTGACACAATTCTGGATACCATAAGCGAGGCAGCCAAGGTTCGTGGCACCGGCATAGCCAAGCGTACCCATGAATATCTTTTGAAGAAAATGCTTGAGGCGAAAGCCGTGATCGCCCTTTCCGACGGACGCTTTGTAGGATTCAGCTACATCGAGACCTGGCAGGACAAGCAGTATGTCACGACATCTGGTCTTATTGTCCATCCCGATTTCCGAGGACTGGGCGTGGCAAAGAGAATCAAGGACCTGACATTCACATTGGCCAGAGTACGCTGGCCCAATGCAAAGATCTTCTCCCTGACAAGCGGTGCTGCCGTAATGGCCATGAACACCAAACTGGGTTACAAGCCGGTGACGTTCTCGGAACTGACCGACGATGAGTCCTTCTGGCGTGGCTGCGAGGGTTGTGTGAATGTGGATGTACTCCACCGTCTGGGACGCAGATACTGCATCTGCACAGGCATGCTGTTCGATCCGCATGAGAATCTGCCGGCCAAGATTCCGGTCGATGTCATGCAGCGTATCAGCGAGATAGACGGTAATGAATAGTTTTTTCTTTTAACGGATAAGAAAATGGCAAAGAAGAAAGTGGTGGTAGCCTTCTCAGGAGGTCTTGACACCAGCTACAATGTGATGTATCTGACCCGTGAAATGGGTTATGAAGTATATGCTGCCTGTGCCAATACCGGTGGATTCAGCGAACAGCAACTCAAAACCAACGAAGAGAATGCGTATAAGTTGGGTGCAGTCAAGTATGTGACTCTTGATGTTACAAAGGAATATTACGAGAAGTCACTCAAGTATATGGTCTTCGGAAACGTTCTCAGAAACAACTGTTATCCGATATCGGTTTCCAGTGAACGTATTTTCCAGGCGCTGGCCATTGCACGATATGCCAAGGAGATTGGGGCCGATGCCATTGCACACGGCAGTACCGCTGCCGGCAATGACCAGATACGTTTTGACATGACTTTCCTGGTAATGGCACCCGGAGTGGAAATCATTACACTTACCCGTGACCGCAACCTGAGCCGTAAGGAAGAGATTGATTACCTGAATGCCAATGGCTTCAGTGCCGATTTCGCAAAGCTGAAATATTCATATAATGTGGGTATTTGGGGCACTTCAATTTGCGGCGGCGAGATCCTGGACAGCAAACAGGGCCTTCCGGAAAGCGCATATCTCAAACATCCCACAAAGGAAGAAAGTGAGATCTTGAGTCTTGGCTTTGAAAAGGGCGAACTCTGTGCCGTGAACGGTCTGCATTTCGATGACCACATCAAGGCCATTCAGGAGGTTGAGAGAATAGGAGCCCAGTATGCCATAGGCCGTGACTGCCATGTGGGCGATACAATCATCGGCATCAAGGGCCGTGTTGGCTTTGAGGCCGCAGCACCTATGCTCATCATTGCAGCCCACCGTTTTCTCGAAAAATATACTCTGAGCAAGTGGCAGCAGTACTGGAAGGATCAGGTTTCCAACTGGTACGGAATGTTCCTGCATGAATCACAGTATCTTGAGCCGGTGATGCCTGACATTGAGGCCATGCTTGCCAGTTCACAACGTAACGTGAACGGAACCGTGACTCTTGAACTGCGTCCGTACAGCTTCCAGACTGTGGGCTGCGACACGCCTGACGATCTTGTGCACAATAAGCTTGGCGAATATGGCGAAGGTGCGAAGGCATGGACTGCCGATGATGCAAAGGGATTCATCAAGATCACTTCGACTCCGTTGCGTGCCTATTACAGTGTCCATCCTGACGAAGAGAGATAAACATTATTATTCACAATAAAAACTGATATTATGGCTGAAAAGAAACTTTACCGTTCTGCAACTGAAAAGAAACTTTTTGGAGTCTGCGGAGGTCTTGCCAAGTATTTCAACATTGATCCGACAATCGTCAGAATCATACTTCTGGTCCTGGTTCTCTGCTGCGGTATAGGAGCTGTGGCTTATCTGATAATGGCATTGATAATGCCTGAGGAAAAATGATAAAGGTCGGAATAGTAGGTGGAGCCGGATACACAGCCGGTGAACTGATCAGAATTCTGCTGAATCATCCCGATGCCGAGCTGGTGTTTGTAAATAGCACCAGCAATGCCGGCAATAAGCTCAGTTCGGTGCATGAGGGTCTGATTGGCGAGACAGATTTGACCTTTACTGATCAGTTGCCGTTTGAGTCAATAGATGTGCTGTTCTTCTGCACGGCGCATGGTGACACCCGCAAGTTCATGGAGACGCATGAACTGCCATCGGATCTCAAGGTCATAGACCTTTCGCAGGATTACCGCCTCAAGGCCGATGACAACAAGTTCATATACGGTCTGCCTGAACTGAACCGCCGTGCCATATGCAAGAGCCAGTATGTGGCCAACCCGGGCTGCTTTGCAACTGCCATCCAGCTGGCACTGCTGCCTCTGGCACGCAATCTCATGCTGAACGATGACATATATGTGAATGCCATCACAGGCAGTACTGGTGCAGGTGTCAAACCTGGTGCAACAAGCCATTTCTCATGGCGCAACGATAATATGAGCATCTACAAGCCGTTCACGCACCAGCATCTGGCCGAGATAGGCGAGTCGCTCAGGCAACTGCAGAACAGTTTCGATTCCAAGATCAACTTCATTCCTTACCGCGGCTGTTTTGCCCGTGGTATCTTTGCTACCGTAATGGTAAAGAATACCGTTGCTCTGGATGAACTGTACAAGTTATATGATGAGTATTATGAGGCCGATTCGTTCGTCCATGTTGTGGAGGAACCCATTGACTTGAAGCAGGTTGTGAATACCAACAAGTGCCTGCTGCACCTTGACCGTCACGATGACCAGCTGCTTGTGACCAGCTGCATCGACAATCTGCTAAAGGGTGCCAGCGGTACTGCCGTGCATAACATGAACCTGCTGTTCAACTTGAAGGAAACTACCGGACTCATGCTCAAACCGTCCGGTTTCTGACATATTCAATATTTTCTGATGAACCTTTTTGAAGTATATAGCCTGTTTCCTGTAAATGTTGTGAAAGGACAGGGGCAGAAAGTGTGGGACGATAAAGGTCAGGAATATCTTGACCTGTATGGAGGACATGCAGTCATAAGCATCGGACATGCACATCCGCATTATGTGGAGGCTGTCAGCAGGCAGGTGGCGACATTGGGCTTCTATTCGAATTCTGTAATCAACAGGCTTCAGCAGAATTTCGCAGAGCGTCTCGGGAAGGCATCGGGTTATGAGGACTACAGTTTTTTCATGATAAACAGTGGAGCTGAGGCCAATGAAAACGCTTTGAAACTGGCATCGTTCCATACTGGCCGCAGTCGCGTGCTTTCAATGAGGAAGGCTTTCCACGGACGCACTTCACTGGCTGTCGAGGTCACTGATAACCCTAAGATCATTGCTCCCATAAATGCTAACAACCATGTGACCTATCTGCCCTGGAATGATCTGGAGGCAGCAAAGGCCGAACTGGCCAAGGGTGATGTGGCTGCACTCATCATTGAGGGTATTCAGGGTGTAGGCGGCATTCAGGTGCCTGCCGATGAATACATGCAGGGCCTGCGCGAGGCCTGCACCGCAAACGGAACAGTCATGATTCTGGACGAGATCCAGTGCGGATACGGACGCAGCGGAAAGTTCTTCGCACACCAGTATAACGGCATACGTCCCGACCTTATCACAGTGGCCAAAGGCATTGCGAACGGTCTGCCATGCGGCGGTCTGCTTATCAGTCCAATGTTCACGCCCGTAGTCGGACAGCTTGGTACAACCTTTGGCGGCAATCATCTGGCATGCGCCGCTGCCACTGCCGTACTTGACGTGATTGAGCAGGAACATCTGGTAGAGAACGCAGCTACTGTGGGTGAGTATCTTCTTAAGGAGCTCCGTGGCATAAAGGGCCCAAAGGATGTACGCGGCCGTGGCTTGATGATAGGAATGGAGTTTGAGGAGCCTATTAAGGAACTGCGCCGTAAGCTGCTTTTCGAAGAGCACATATTCACAGGTGTAAGCGGTGCGAACGTAATTCGTCTTCTCCCACCGCTGTGCATTACGAAAAATGATGCTGACCGTTTTCTGGAAAGTTACAGCAAGTTGCTGAATCATTGATAGCGGAAGGAGAACAGGGGACAGGCTCCGTTCCAAGGCTTTGGAACGGAGCCTGTCCCCTGTTCTCC
>JAZUEH010000128.1:0-4811 GCA_045640065.1 Bacteroidaceae bacterium | reverse complement strand
TCGATGGCGAGCCGTATGCATCGCTGTCATCAACAGCCACTGAATGCCATATCAAAGGACTTGCGCAAGGTGAGACATATTCGGTTGTCGTAACTGCGAATTATAAGTATGACTCGGCAGATTCAAAACCGGTATCCATATCTACCGGAACAATCTCTCAACTTACCAGGAATCTGAGCCCCACCTCTGTTTCAGTTGCAATAGAGAATCGTGCCGGGAGCAATACCACGAATAATAATCCTTGCATTTATATTGAACTTCTGGACGGGCCTGATCCCGAGAAAGCTGAAGTTATTCGTTCGGCGTATGTCCTTGATGCTCAGATTCAAAGTCCGGCATCGCCATTCTTCGGCGGACTGATAGTGGACAATAAGAAATCAAGAGCGCCGATGAATGTCGCCCTGGGCTCCCTGACCCCGTCCACGGATTACTGGTTCAGGGTGAAGAGTGTTGCCAGATATGATTTCACGTCATATCAGCCGTCAACCCCTGCTTCGTCGTACTGCGAGTCATCAAACGGTGACAGCGATTTCTCCCTGCCCGTGAAAGTTTCAACACCCGCTGCACACGTCAGCCAGGGGGACGAGATACTGTATCTCGGTTTTGATGAACTGATGCTTCAGGCGGACTATGTGAACTGTGCTGTTGGCAGCGTACCTGCATTCAAGGCTGCCGGCAAGAAGGTCGGCGATATGACTCTTTCAACGGTCAGAGACTGGACAGGAGGCTGGAGTTTCTATGGGCAAAGAACCGCATTTGCTTCCACCCAGCTTGCTCCACAATATGCCTGGGGCACTCAGCAAACGGCAAGTGACGATGTGTTTACCTTGGTCAGCCAATTGGTGACCGGTACTTCCCCGGGTGTCGGTGCGAAGATATACAAGTTCAAGGACTGGGCAGGGTCGCTCGCCGGGTGGATATCTTCAAACAACACCTATCCTTGTCAGGGATATATCCAACTTGGATATTATTACGATGTGTCTGACGCGAAAAAGCAGAATGTCGGAATGCTTGCAAGCCCGGTTCTGAATGATGGGAGACTCGATGACACGCCTTCAAACTGCAGATTGTCATTCAATGCGCTGGTACTTCAGGGGCGACCCTGCGCGCTGGGGATTTGGATTTATGATGGATCATCCAAGTCCTGGAGCAAGGTGTCAACTGTTGATCTGTTCAATTCGGCAGGAATCACTACGGCTGCGGAAAGTTGGTCAGCCTTGTCTGAAACCCATAAATGGTACAGACACGAAATAGGCATACGATTGAAGAAAGGAGACAGGATAGCTGTTGATACGGACAAGAATGGAGCTGCTCTCATAGACGAAATACAAATTGTTAAACTATAATAAATTATGTTAAAAATGTTAAAAACAATCAATTATCAAAAACCCGCTTGTGCGGTATTTGTGGTGCATACCCACAAATCTATTATGGCTAGCAGCCCCAGTCCTGTCAATACCAATACGCCAGAGGGCTATGATATCGATGATGAAAGTATTTTCGGGTAATTATTAAAATGCAAGGCAAAATGAAAAAGATTCTTTATTCTGTTCTCGGGCTCTGCATAATGATGCCCGTTGTTTCCTGCCAGAAGGAAAATGTCAATTCCGCTGACCTCGGAAAAGAAATTAGGGGTGAGCGTACTTCATTTGTTGCGGTGGCTGAAAATGCGGTAAAAACCACAATACAGGATTCCGATAAGGAGGCCGCCGATTATGGTAAAGTGTCCTGGGCGGTAGGTGACCAGGTCAAGTTCGTTTATGAAATTCACGAAGGAGAGGGTCCCAAGACTCCAGGATATCAGGCGTCAGATGCGCTGACAGCTGATGATATCGTTGACGGAGCAGCTACTTTTACTGCGGATCTTCCTGCCGGAATCAAGACAAAAGTCGGTACTGGCGAGGCTCATCTCTATGCCGTATATCCTGCATCCGTAGCCGTTGATTACAGCGATGGGTCGACATTCAAGATGACGGTTCCTGATATTCAGGACGGCACGTTTGCAAGTTCCAGCATTGCTTTGGCAAAACTTGATAAGACAGCCGTCGATGCCCCGTTGGAGTTCAAGAATTTCTGCGGCCTTTTCCGTGTGACCACAACTGATGCCAATGTGCGCAAGCTTATCGTTACCAGTAAAACCGACATTGCCGGGTTGGTGAATGTAACTTTCACGGGTCCTGCCGTTAAGAGTGTTTTAGAGGGGAAAAAGGAAATTACCGTCAATGTGAATGGCGCCGGCACATACTATGTTGCTGCACTGCCGGGAGCCCTCGATGGCGTCAATGTGTTTGCATACGATGAAAACGGTACACTTATCGGTGATGCTTCCACATCCAATACAATTTCTCTTGCACGTGCCCAGATGCGTTCGATGGGTACTATCGGTTCGTCAAGTTACTACTTTGTGAAGGTTGAGGCTGCCGGTACCAAGGATGGCAGCGGTTGGGACAATGCAGCGGATCTTGCCTCTATGACAGCTCTTCTTACAACGTCTGCCAGCAAAAAGATATGTATGGCTGCAGGTACTTATACAGAATCTGCCGAAATGAAGGTGAACCAAACAGGGGCATCATTCAGCATCATCGGAGGATACCCGGCGTCAGCAACAGGGATGGACATGAGTGGCAGGGATATCGCAAACAATTCAACGGTAGTGGACTGCAATAGCCTTCGTGGTATTGTTGCAACAAAGGGAGATGTCAAAATAGATGGAATTACGTTCCAGAACGCAGCAAAGTCTGATAATTCAACCCCGGGTAGTGTTCTTGTAATCCAAGGTGCGTCTTCGTTCTCGGCAACAAACTGCAAGTTCCTGAACAATGCCCATACATCAACGGGAACCTTACTCGGTGTAATCCGTCTGGCTTCCACCACCGCTATTTTCAAGAATTGCGAGTTCTCCGGGAATACATCAACCGGTTCTAGCGGAGCCTTAGGTAATTTGATTTATCAGTATGGTACGGCAAATCTCACCCTTGACGGATGTGAATTCTATGACAATAATGCCGGGGCATCATATGGTGCCGTCCTTTATACTATAGGAAAAACCATGGTTAAGAATTGCAAATTCGGTAAAACTGACCACGGCAATTCGTCCACTTCAAGGGGTGGCGTCATATGTGTGGATGCAGGATCCGATCTTAGCATTGCAAATTCTGAATTTATTGGCAATTCGGGAGCAATCGGAGGCGCAATCTATGTCAACAAAATCGGGAATGAAGCGAAGATGAGCATTTCCAATACCATTTTTAAAGCAAATACAGCTACAAACGCCAGCAATGGAGGAGGTGCAGTCGGTATTTCAGGCGATTCCAAAACTTATACAGGTATGCTTGAATTCAGCCATTGTGACTTCGATTCCAATACTACCCCTTCTTGCGGTGGTGCGGTTTGGGCAAATGGAGCGAGCGTGTCATTTACAGATTGCAGTTTCACATCCAACAAAGTAACAGCAGAAGCCACCAGTGAAAATGCTCTTGGCGGTGGTGCTATCTATTCCGCTTCCAGTGGTGCAACAAAAGTATTTCTGAACCGTTGCTTCTTTGCTCAGAATACGGTTGCTGCTAAAAAATGGGGGCATCACATAGACATGAATTCTGAGACTGCATCATTCGGTATGAATAACTGCGTTATCCGTGCTCCATGGGCAGTCACATTATCAGACTCTTCTTATAAGGGTATAGGCTCCCTCATAACTTCGAGAGCGTTTACGGCAGTCGTGAATACAACAATTTATTCTCAAACAGGTAATGCTCAGATTACGCAAGGTTCAAAAACTCAGGGTGGCACTGCGTATATCAACGATATCATTATCAATTGTGCCGGTACGCCTAATAATTTTGCGAATCCGGATGCTACAAGGTATATTGATGTCGTATATACTTTATACAATCAGGTGAGAAGCGGCTCGGCCAATAATTACAACTTCACCGGTTGCAAGTCTGGTGTTACCTATACGGATCTTGGTTGGGCTAAGGCTGGGAATGGGACCAGCTTTCCTACAGGTGAGCCGGATTCAACTTTTAAACGCAATTTTTGAGAAAGAATCTGTGAGATAAAGGTTTATATTAAGTATAAATCTTTATATCGGGGCGGTCTGCCCGCAAAACAGATTCAAAAATGACGCATTTAAGAGAGTGGCAGCGGTATCAGATCGCTGCAAAACTGGAGGCCGGATGCACAAAGAAGGAGATTGCTGAATATCTTCATGTCCATCCGTCAACCATCACGAGGGAGATTCAGAGAAACGGCTACAGCCGGTACAGATGTTATCGTCCGCGGATAGCGCAGGAGAGAGCCGCCCACCGATGGCGTTGCCGCCATCTGCCACGCAGGTTCAAGGAAGATGTCAGGAAGAAGGTGGATGAGATGATTCTTATGGATTACAGTCCCGAGCAGATAGTGGGAGTATGCCGCAAGCAGGGTATAAAGATGGTATCGCACGAGACGATATATCAGTATATATGGTGGGACAAGGCCCACGGCGGCGAACTGTACAAGCATCTGCGTCATCGTGGACGGCGGCACAAGAAGCGCGGAGCCTTGAGAAAGAGAAGGGGCACAATCCCGAACAGAATCGACATCTCCGAAAGACCGAAAATCGTTGACAGGAAGAACCGTGTGGGTGATTACGAGGTTGATACGATTGTCGGAGCTGGTCGTTCCCAGCATATCCTCACGTTGAACGACAGGAAGACCGGGAAAGTATGGCTAAGGAAACTTGAGAACCCAACCGCTGCTGAAGCTGCCGACCAGATCATCGGCATCCTCGAATGTCTCAAGCAGTATGACCTCGTGAAGACCATCACTGC
>JAZUEH010000127.1:0-12375 GCA_045640065.1 Bacteroidaceae bacterium | reverse complement strand
CATTTGACTTGCCAACCGGATCGAAATCAGAGCCTCCCTTGGCACCGCCCATAGGAAGAGTGGTGAGAGCATTCTTGAAAGTCTGCTCGAAACCGAGGAATTTCAGCATTGACGGGGTCACCGCCTTGTGGAAACGCAATCCGCCCTTGTAAGGACCGATGGCGCTGTTGAACTGGATGCGATAGCCGAGATTGGTCTGGACCTCTCCCTTGTCGTCAACCCATGTCACGCGGAACGTGAAGATGCGGTCCGGTTCGACCAGACGCTCCACAATCTTTGCATCCTCAAACTCGGGATGCTGGTTATATACAGGTTCGACACTGAGCAGAACTTCACGTACAGCCTGCAGATATTCCTTCTCTCCGGGATGACGGGCCTCAAGCTGGGCCATAATCTTTTCAGTCTTCATATTGCTGGTCTTTATGATGAACAATTGCCCAAATATATCCCTTTATCTGAATAATTGTTCTATAAATACTCATTTTTTTGGAATCCGATTTTTCAGTACCTTTGCGGACCTTTTTAAAGAAGGTCATTTTCCGGCAATGAAGATTGAACTTGGCGGGCATTACGGTTATGGAAGACTGTTGAAGACATCGGCACCATCGGTCCTGATGATGCTCTTCATGTCCATCTACGGTGTCGTTGACGGTTTCTTCGTCTCGAACTACACCAGCACCACATCGTTCGCCGCCCTGAACATGGTCTGGCCGGCCATAATGATTGTCGGAGCCATTGGAATAATGTTCGGCACCGGAGGCAGCGCCCTTGTGGCCATGGTCATAGGCCAGAACGACCGTGAACGCGCCAACCGCATTTTCAGCATGCTTACCCGGACCATGCTGCTGACAGGCTGCATACTGGCCGTACTCCTGTTCATCTTCATGCCGACCATATCGGTCTGGATGGGAGCCACCGAGGGGCAGATGCTGGACGACTGCACCACCTACGGCCGCATACTGCTATGTGTCCTGCCGCTGTTCATGACCCAGATGGAGTTCCAGTCGTTCTTCATGACAGCCGAACGTCCGCAGCTTGGCACATGGATAACGGTGGTAAGCGGAGTGGCAAACATGGTGCTTGACTATCTGTTCATTGTGGCATTCGACTGGGGACTGGCCGGAGCTGCCGCAGCCACTGCCATATCACAGGCTATAGGAGGACTGTTTCCACTTGTCTACTTCGGTTTCATAGGTTCAGGCCGATGGAACACCACTCAACTTAAATGCGTCCGCTCGGGCCGCGACTGGCGGAACATCTGGCAGGCATGTTCGAACGGGCTGTCGGAATTCGTCAACAACATCTCATACAATGTACTGATAATGTGCTACAACCTGCAGCTCATGAAACTCATAGGCGAAGACGGTGTGGCCGTTTACGGAATAATCCAGTACATTGCGTTCATGTTCGCAGCCCTGTTCATAGGATACAACATGGCAATCTCACCGGTAATCAGCTTCAATTACGGAGCGCAGAACCATACGGAGCTAAGCAGCCTGCTCAGGAAAAGCATAGTCATACTGATTACGGCCGGGTGCCTGCTGACCCTGAGCAGTGAACTGCTTGCCGTTCCCCTGTCCAAAGTGTTCGTAGGACATGACGAAGACCTGTGCCGTCTGGCCACTCACGCCATAAGGCTGAATATGCTGAGTTTCATGATATGGGGCTTCAACAATTTCATTTCGGCATGGTTCACTTCGCTGAACAACGGAATAGTATCGGCCATTGCATCGTTCACAAGAACATTCGGCTTCGAGATGGGCTGCGTGTTCCTGCTGCCAGTACTGTTCGGGCTTGACGGAGTCTGGATTTCAGTCGATGTGGCTGACTGCATGGCCCTGATAATGTCAATATTCCTGCTCAAGAAATTCAAGAAACGCTATAAATACTGATATGGAAGACAGTCTCTACTACACCATGTTCCAGGACCGTCTGGAAAAGGAACTTCTCAAGATATGCACTGAACGCGAAATGCTTGAAGGCATACTGCTGCAGTCACAGGACATTGACGACAAGTGGAACGCGCTTGCTCCCGAATACATGGCCGATGGAGTGAAGGAAATAGCCGCCTACCCCACCGTTTCCGTTGCATGGGCAGCTTACATAGGAATGGCAGTGGCCTGCTGGTGGAACCGCGACTGGAACCGTCTCAAGGACCAGCCGTACAGCGCCCTGCTCGGTCCGAACGGCTTTGACGACATGGACGACCATATCATGGGCGACATACTGGGACTCATTCCCGGCAGCGTTGAGACAGCCGGCATAAACGGAACCATAAGAGTCTGTGCCGATGCCGCTGTAGCCCACATCCGCCAGGAGCACATTGAACCGCAGAGTCCGCGTGCCTTCTACGTCTATGCACGTACCGTACAGTCCATGTTCCGCATTGGAGCCGCCCTGGAGCTCTACCGTCTGGGCTACGAAATGCGCAAATTGAACTGAGGAATAAGCCTTCGAGAAAAACAGGATTCTATTCCGGCTGTGGAAACGGGTTGCCGGAATCATCGGTCTCCATGTTCTGGAGCATCGTACCAAGAGTGGAAAGGAATGCGCGGAGTTCCTCTTCCGAAATGCCGTCCAGAATGCGGTCCAGCATGAATATGCCCTTCTCCTTGGCATCGGACTTCATCTGCTGGGCAAGATGAGTCAGAACCACAGTATTGGAACGGCGGTCGCTGGTACTGCGTTCACGCACCACAAGACCCTTCTTTTCCAGACCGTCAACGATCTTGGTTATGGAATTCTTGTCCTTGCGCATGGCATCGGCCAGGGACTGCTGTGACATGGGGCCCTGGTTCCAGAGAATGTCAATAAGAAGGAACTGCTCGGGAGTAAGGCCCACATTGTTGCGCCTGAGCATATTGCCGGTATATTGTTTCAGCTTGCAGGCGGCAAGATTCAGATAAACGGCGACCTCTTTAGACAGTAGCATATCAATACGGTATTGGTTCAATACAGTACAAACATACTACTATTTTTCAATTTCATGAAAGCACAGGCAAAAAAAGTGCGGCAGCAATGGACATGCTGCCGCACCGTGTATCAGTACCTGAATGAATCAATAGGTGATGAGCGGCTCAAGTTCCTTGGCCTGGGCAATCATCTTTTCAAGTTCTGCAACGGCGGGAACGCGGTTGCACAGGTTCTTTGCCTCATTGACTTCAACCAGCTTGGGCTGCAGGTTGGCGGGAACGCGATGACGGAATTCCTTGACGGTATCAACGCCGGCAGCTTCAAGCAGTTCTGCGAACTGGCCTGCAATACCGGTAATACGGAACAGGTCTGCATGGTTGGTCCACTTCAGGATGAGCTTTTCGCTGATTCCTGTTGCTTCAGCCATTGCCTGACGTCCCTTCTTTGCTGCACACTTTGCAAGAAGATCCTCGGTGGTCTTTACTCCTGCGGCAATGAGTTTCTCTGCATAAACTGGGCCGATGCCTTCAATCTGATCAATTTTGTAAGCCATAGAAAAAAAATATTATTGGTTAGTTACTGTAGTTTGCCCGACATTAGTTTTCACAAAACTACAACAATAATTCAAATATGCCACTCTTTTGGATTTTTTTTATTTAAAGGCACTTTCAATGATACTTTCAATTACGTCACTGGACGGACGGGCACAGTCGGCATCAATGAACCTGCCATCGGCATCAATAAGGAAGAATTTCGGAATTGCACTGATGTCGACCTTCCTGTTGAAATCCCTATTATCTGATTCATCCAGCCTGACCTGTGTCCAGAAAGGTTTCTCCTTCTCAAGGAATTCCAGCCACGGAGCATCAGTGTCATCGACAGACATGCTTATGAAACTGATGCGTGCGTCATCCTTGTATTTTTCGGCCAGAGCCTTGAAATAAGGCACTTCATTCATACATGGGCCGCACCAGGTTGCCCAGACGTCAACATAAAGCACCTTACCAAACAAAGACGAGAACAGGATCCGGTTGCCGTCAGGAGTGACAAGCGTGGTTTCAGGAACAGGCATGCCGGGCCGGGAATTGAGGGCGGCAGCTATTCTTGCGCGATAACCCGCCACCAGTTCCGGAATATCGGGAGCGAATCTTTCAAATTCGGCAAACAGGGGCTCATATATTTCCGTGCTGTCAATATCAATATCCACAAAACAGAACGCTGCCATGTTCTGTACAAGCATGGCCCTTGTTGCCGGATTCACTATTTCATTGTCGTATTTCCTCATGAACGCGATGGCCCGGGCAATCTCATCATCACCAAGGCCACGCCTGACATTCGTTGCCCAACGGTTTACCAATGGGAAGGTGATTTCGTCCGGATCATTCGGATCGACCTTTTCAAGCAGGCTTACATACTCCGGCAATTCATAAGGGTCAACACCTTCGATGTATGATTTCTGCTCCAGCAGCACGGCTTTCAGCAATGAGTAAGCCAAGTCAGTACGATGAGTATAGTATCGGTTGAAATCAGCCTTATGGTCTGACCTGAAAATGGAATCATTCCTTTCCAGAAGGGCGATGCTCTCGCTGAACGGTATGCCGGGGTCCCAGTCCGGCCTCAGATTATATTTGCCCCAATTCAGATACGTCCAGTAGAAATCTGTCCAAATACGGCTTTCCTTTTCAGTACATCCGTCATAAACGACCTCTACATCTTCGGCAAATCTGTTGACCGTAAATGCCATTTTCAGCGTATCGGACGCATTGACACGTGCACCGAACTCGACTCCACCCACTGAAACTATGAAATCGCCGAAACCTGCAACGCTGTCCATGGAAAAAATGAATTCCCCATCATGCACCTCGGGATAGAAACGAGTCATTTCCTGACCTGGAAGATACGATACCACGACAACATCATCAGGATTACCTTCAATTTCACCTTGAATGACGACAGGGCCTGTCACCTCTTTCGTGCAAGCCCCCAAAATCAGGACCGCAAAAGACAGGATGATTATTTTAAAAGCAGTTCTTTCCATGTTATCCAATGCCATAATGATCCAGTTTCAATGCAAACATACGACTATTTTCCAACATGCCGATGGTGATCGGAAATGTTAAATACTACAAAATTAACTAATGCTATAAGTTCAACTAATGTGATAAGTTGTATATTTGCCGTATCCAAGCGAATGACATCATGAAAAGACTGACTGAAATTGAGACATTTATCATGGAGCAGTTCTGGAAGAACGGGGCTCTGACCGTTAGTGAACTCAGGGAGTTTTACCCAGATCCGAAGCCGCACGTGAACACCATATCGACACGTGTGCGCATTCTTGAGAACGATGGAATGATAGGACACTCAAAAGAGGGAACCGGTTTCCGTTACCACGCAGCCGTAAGCCGTGAGGAATATGCAAACGGCAACCTGGGAAGTCTTGTCTCGAACTGCTTCGGAAATTCTTACATAAGCGCAGTCTCTGCCCTTGTCGATAATGAAAAGATAACGGTCGATGAACTCGAAGAGCTTATACGTCAGATCAAATCCAGGAAATGAACTGACCTGTATCATTAAACGAACCCATAAAAATATATGGAAGCTTTCCTGATATATCAATTGAAGGTGGCTGTACTGGTAACAGTACTGGTGCTGCTGTACAGGGTCTTTCTTGGAAAACAGACATTCCACCGCTTCAACCGTATTATGCTGCTTCTCATTGTCGTGCTGTCAGTTACCCTGCCTTTCGTACACGTCAAAGCCCTTCAGATGCATTCCCATCAGCAGCATATTGCAACAAGCCTCATTGCAGTGAGTCCTGTCAATGGATTGGCGGAACCTGCCTTGGAGAGCACTCCCAGGCAACCTCTGCCGGCTGCGGAAAAGACTCCATTCTGGATTATCATACTTGCTGCAGTTTACTGCGTGGGGCTTATGCTCTTTATAGTACGGTATACAAAATCGCTGAAATCAGTGGCACGGCTCATTGACGAGGGCAATTATGCCGACCGTCGTGACGGCTGTGACGTGATTGAATCGAACTCTGTAAGCCAACCTCTCAACTGGATGCGCTATGTTGTCATGCCCCGCCAGTGGCTGGAATCGGCAGACGAGTCAATGGTCTGGAAACACGAACAGCTGCATGCAAGCCGCTTCCATTCGCTGGACCTGCTGCTGGCCGACCTGATTTGGGGCATGCAGTGGTTCAATCCTGCCATGAAGCTGCTCCATAGCGAGATAGAGCTGATTCACGAATTTGAGGCTGACCGCGCGGTTCTGGAAAGCGGGACCGATGCCGTCAGTTATAAATTGATGCTTGTGGGTGCCGTTGCCCAGAAGAACGGCATAAGCATGGGCAACTGGCTGAAAAAATCAAAACTCAAGAACCGAATAGATATGATGGAAAGAAAAGAATCAAGCCGTTGGAATATGCTCAGAGCCCTATTCATCCCGGTAATCGCCTTTGCGTTCCTGTTTGCCGATGCACAGACCGCCAGCGCACAGGACGAAAACTTCCGCTGGCCCGTATTTGAGGACGGCAAGGTATGGATCTTCAAGGATGGTAGTGCCAAAGTGCAGACATTCGATAACGTTACAGCCAGCATGAAAGCCGATGAGATAGCCGGTTATCTGAAAAAACATGAAGGTTACAAGACCACCCGAATGACACTCATGTACATGTATCCCATAGAGAGTCTGGCCGAGGCACAGCCTCTTGCCGAGCAGCTGGCAAAGGTGGGCATACATATCAATGTGGCCAACAACGAGGATATGCTGGACCACATGACCATGCCGGAATTCCGTCTGGTACGCATCTACGGTCCGGAAGCAGGCGGCCAGTACCGCTTTGAGATGATATGCAACCTGCATGAGGATAGAATCACGCACAGTATGAACGGGAAACCTTATACGTACAAGGACCTTTCCATTTCGGGTGATGTCAGTCTGATGCTCAAGTGGATTGACCTGTTTGACGGTCATGGACTGGCAATATATCCGTCTGAAAATATGCCTTGTGCCGATTTGCAGAAGTTTGCCGAAGCTGCGTGGGACCGTGGCATTGAGCAGGTGTCGGTCGTACAGAGTGACAAAGGCATCATTACACTCATACCACAGGGAACAAAGATGACCAGGGAGTTTGGAAACGTGACGACAGTCAAGGCCGTTGACCGCATGAACGCCAGCCATACCGAATTCAGGAATGCCGAGGTCATAAAACGTCCCAAGTATTCATACAACCCCAATCCCGCGAGAAACATCGTCAAGATTGTCCGCACTGCCGACAGGACCGTAATTGTAGAAAACGTGCAGCAGGGACCTGATCTTTGGCTCAGAAGCGGCATCAACAATGGTATCATAAGGTGCAACGGCAACGAGTACCATCAGACCGGAAAATACGGCCTTGAAGGTTTTGATCAGAAGTATTTCTGGAGTCCCGACTGGGGCAAGTATGTGCTGGTCGACTATTTCCCTGCCCTGCCAGCCGATGCCGAGGTGGTCGACCTGTGCGATGCCGAGGGCACCCCCATCATCAGGAACCTGCAGGTGTCGAATTCATTGCCAGAAAACTTCTATGACCAGTTCGTTTCCATGAAGTTCGGAGTAACGTACCTGTTGAAGACACTGCCGAAGGGTGTTCAGGACGGCGGAGGGGACCATTTTTCAGTCGAGGAAATTGAATTCTCCGACAGCAGGACCACCGTTCACTGTGATATGGTGTTGGCGCAACCGCATTCATTCAAAGGTTACATAAATGATTTCAAGCTGATATTGCCCGATGGAACGGAAATCATGCCTACCCGTGTTGATGGCATACCTGTAGGCGAGGAATTCTATCGTGGCGGAGACTTTGTGGCCACACACTTTGAATTGGTCTTCCCGAAACTTGAGACCGCACTGTTCTCCGGTTCAGAAGGTGCGGTAGTCCTGACAGGAGATGTCTGTCACGAACCGGTATCAGTCACATTTGGAATACAGCCAGAAAGTATTGCCGACTATTTTGAAGATGGCATTGACAGACTGGACATCGAATCGTATGTCAATGCACTTGATTCATTCACAACCGTCATGCCGTACATTGGCGGTGACACTGAATCGGAATGGGCAGCCGACAGCATACATGTAATGGTCAGGAGCATTCTGGATGGCAACATGGGCTATTATGAAACCATGTGCAGGATTTATTGGATTCAGGACTATCTGGCATACGGAATGTCATATCCGGTGGCCATAATGGGGTTGCGGAATGATTCGGTCATTGCAAGATATATGCTCAGTGTCCCAGCTCAGACG
Source organism: Bacteroidaceae bacterium (assembly GCA_045640065.1). Lineage (GTDB taxonomy): Bacteria > Bacteroidota > Bacteroidia > Bacteroidales > Bacteroidaceae > Colenecus. The sequence continues at coordinate 4,170 of JAZUEH010000127.1, read as the reverse complement.
AATGATTTGTTTGAAGCCATTGCACAGGACGGATTCAATGATTTGAATTCAATCAGGTGGATGGGACTCAATTCGCTTGCAAACATACAGCTGTACTTCCGTCTGTATGATAAATTCAAGGAAACCTTTCACGAAAAACCGATCTATAGTACTGTGAATCTTGGACAATATTCTTATTATAACGATCTGATTGAGAAACTTGAACCAGAAGGCAGGCCCCAACATGATATTCAGAAAATGTATGCAGCTCTTGAAGGGGCGCTGTTCTTCAACACCTTCAGCCCACTAATTTTAGCAAGTGCTCCTTCCCGTGAATACGCATTGTCCATATACGACTTCATCATTGAGGCAGCCGATTTCTTTGATGCCCATGCTGACCCGTTACACGCTGAAAAACCGGAACCGATGTCCGACAGCGAATACAAGGAATTCATGACAAAGGCAACGGAATACAAGACTGCCATGTTGAGAATGCTGACTCAGGAAATAGACAGTCGTGAACAACATTCCGACATGAAATAGGATCCTGTTTCACCACTTTCTTAAAACAATATGATTATGAAAAAGAATCTTTTGATATTATGTTTTGTATTATTGTTTACTGTTTCGTGTTCAAAGGATAATAATAGAATTAATTATCAAACGAAGCAAACAATAAACTTATCAGATGACTCAAATAGCTTTGATATTATTGATAGGATTAATGGTCTTGAAGTCATAGGTTTATCAGTGGATGACAATTGGAAATATCTTGACTATCCAATGATGGTTGCGTCTAAAACCGGTTATTATTTTCTTTCGGAAGAAACATATCATTTGATTAGTTATGATACATTGGGCAACTTAAGGTATTCAAGACAAATCAAAGGAAGAGGCAGAGGTGAGGTTTTAAATGTCGGCAACATCTTTGAGAGGAATGACACTTTGATGTTATATGATTTATATTATGGAAGGATTATGTGTTATAACTCAGATGGAGTTTTTTGTTCCTTCCTGAATAGAGGCGAGTATCTAGCAGATAAATTATACCCTTCAAATAACATGTTTTTTGGCTTGTCTGTTAATGGCTTTGGAGGATCCAATAAAAACTATTGTGCATTATTTGATTCTGAAGGAACTATTTTAAAAAGTCATTTGCCTCTACCCAATTTTTTGAATGGCCTTCATCATACAAGTGGACATACGGCCTTATCATACATGTTCCATGATACATTACGTTTTATGTTGAACTTTGATTACAATATTTTCTCACTGTCGAAGAAAGGACTGGAATCTTCATATTGTTTTAAATCATCAAACCAGATACCTGAAAATTATTTTGGCAGAGAGAATGGGGTAGAGATGAAGGTGGTTGAAATAATAGGTAAAATTATGTCAAGTGGGTATACATGCTTATTCGAGGGATTATTTGAAACAGAAAAATATATAGTTGTGAATTATCGGTCTAATGGTAAAATATATATGTTGTTATATGATAAGGAGACGAATACATACAGTCAATTGGCATCACCCAAAACACTATTTGATAAATCAATGGTGGCAGATTTGACAACAATAGATATTTGGAGCTATATTTTGTTTTCGTTTACACGTTTATACTCAGATAATGAAATTATATATGGCCGAATGCCATATAGCGTATACACTATTCTTTCAGCAAGTGAGTCTTTGTTCGATGAAAAGATAAGTGCGTTTTATAAGCAACTCAAGAATTACGTTCTTTCTAATAATCTTTCTGATGGAGAATCTATTTTTATAAAGATGAAACTTTAACCAGAACTTAAATGCATGCTTAAAGGAAAAATCATAATATGTTTGATTGTGACGATTTTCTCGTCTTTTCCTTTTCTTGTGGATGTTTATGGGCAAAATTCCCGGATGAAGAAAAATTCATTGATCATCAAATTGCAAAACATTGAACATCAGCCAGATACAAATACCAGTGAAGAATTCTACAATGCCGGAAAATTTGCCCGAATAAATGAAACCGGATATTTTTGTGCATATGAAAAGCTCTGGAATATTTGCATGTTTCCTGGCATTGGTCTGTCTAAGCGCCAAGGCCCAAGTATCGGAAATCAAGGCTGGTGATACAATAACCGGCACAGTATGTATGCCCAAGAGAGTATATCCAGATGACTTATGGACATTCGTCAAGGGCCGATACTCGGACGTTGAACGCCAGCCTATAATTCCCCAAGACTACATCTGCGGATATGTGGTACATCCCATTAAATTTGCCGACCAGTTGCCATGGTATGGTCTTTTCCTCAAGAAAGATGCCATAGGCTACATGGTGGTTTTCAGGTACGGAGGCGGAAGCTACAATGACACTCTGCGCATTGACAACGCCCTGGCCGAGAGGTTGTCCGGATCGGTCTGCCTTACAATTGACAAGGCCGATGCAGTCGCGGCGAAGCTCGAGGAATACAAGCGGGAGGATGACTCCATAAGAGTGGCGCAGGGCAATGATGGTGGGACCGAGGCAGTGGGGTTCAGACTCACTGAAGGGAGTATTGTCTACTCTCTGATTCCCGGAAGGGCAGCATACCGCTGGACTGAAGAAATACCGGACATAGTCTGGAACGGGCTGTACCATCAGTTTGGCAAGGAAATGGGATACAAACCGGTTCCATGGACCTGGACAGGGTCCGACAGAACAGGAGATACACGTGATGACGGATATGCCGTCATATCCTGGGTAAACGGATTGAGATACCGTTACGATATCGAAACAGGTCTGGCGACTGTGGAATACAACGATAACAGAACGCCTGACGGCGACCTGACAATATTGTCCAGCGTCACCACTTTCTCAAAGACCTTCCCAGTGACTGCCATTGACAATGGCGCATTTGACGAGTCCGTCTACAAGAAGGCCACCCTTTATGTCCCCAAAGGCTGGAAACAGAAGCAAGCCTCGAAGAAAGGCGCGGCTTGGGGAAAATTCGAGAACATTAAATACTACTGATATTCATGAGAATGGATTTTTCGCCAGCTTTGTTGTCACTTGCCATGCTGCTGACTGCTTGCAGCAGCGAACATCGCATATTGAAGAGTAGAATTGAATATGAATATGACCAAGACCGCCTGGTCTCAAGCATTCATGTCTTTGCAGATGATACTCCGGACGAAATGCACAAGTATTACGGTATTGTGGATACCGGGTGCGGAATTGATTCGGTTGAAACAGTCTATTCGTTTTATTCAGACCCGATTGAAAATGATACGACAAGATCCGTCAAGTCTTATGACTATGACGGGAAAATACAGAAAATCTCATATTTCAAGTTTCAAAATGGCGTATGGGAAAATACAGGGGAAAATTATCATTATGAGTATGATTCCATCGGTCAACTGATAAGAGAAGATTATCAAGGACGCTTTTGTAGCCTGTATTCATACAATGACAAAAACCAATGGATAGGCAGAAGGTTTTACTGTTTCCATAAAGACACCACAATCGTAACTGTTGACACAGTCATATTCTGGGCCGATGGATTGCATGCAACTTACAAACGCTTTCGACCAGGTGCCGATTCGGACCACGATATTCTTGAGTATTACACATACGATGAAAATGGGAATATGGTAATTCGTGAATATGGGGACACGGTCAACAGGGGATATAGATTCGTCAACAGGTACAACCGCAAAGGCCGGCTCAAAGAAGAGCTTGTATATAATAAGACACACACTCCAGACTTGCTGGAGGAAAGCACCGAATACCGATATCGTCACGGCTTATTGACAAAAGAAAAACACATTAGTTATGAAAACGGAAAAGCTCATCCCGATAGGATAATAAAAACCGTTTATTGGAGAAAACGGTCTGTTAGACAAAAGATAACGAACAACACAACAGGTGTTGCCACAAAAAGATGGAAGTATAAAACTGACCATTCCTTGTTTCGGGGTGTTTTCAGTTAAACGCATAATTCCTCCAGATTGAAACAGTTAATTGACCGTATCAAACAGATTTGCTTAGGGGTTCTTCGTCACTTTTGGTGCAGCTAAGTAGTCATTGATGCGACCAGCCTGGTCGCAAGAAGGCTTGTTTTTGCCCTTCCATACATCTGTCTCTTGATGGCCTTTATCTTGTTGTTGATGCCTTCCGTGAGGCCGTTCGAGTACGTATAAGTGATTGCATTCTTGACGGCATCCATATCC
>JAZUEH010000126.1:0-2299 GCA_045640065.1 Bacteroidaceae bacterium | reverse complement strand
GATGTTGCGGGCGGAGGTGCTGTAGCTGACGCCAACCTTGACTATGGTGCGGCCATCGGCAGCGAAACGTTCGGCGTAACCCTTGTCGTTGATTTGGTCAAGGGCTTCCCGGGCGGGCTTGTTGAACTTGAATTCGAATATGTAGATGTAGTCTGCGGTCTTGACCGTCATATCCATACGGCCCTTGTTGGTGTGGCTCTCCATGTCGACATGGTAACCGCAAAGCGAGGTGAGTATGTACATGACGCTCTGAAAGTGGCGCTCCTGCTCCAGCTCCAGCTCATAAGGGCAGGCACTGAGGAAAGATTGCAGACGTGCCATGAATTCTTCAATGTTTCCTTCGCGCAGTGAGCGGACAAACCGGCTTATCTCAAAGCCAGAGCCAACCTCATCGACATTTGTGTAGCTGGGTATGAGGAAGCGGATGAATCCCTGCTTGACTTCTTTGTTGGGAAAACCAAGGCGGTAAAGACCGAACTCGCTGTCATAGCCTTTGATGGTCAGGTAGCCGCTCTGGTATATGACCGGCAGAGGGTTGGTTGAGGTTATGTCAATGCTGTTCAGCACATCGCTCACCACCTCTTCCTTCTCCATGCGTGACAGGTTGTACTGATGCAGTTTGAGCAATTCCACAAGGTAGGTGGGTGTGCCGGTCTCGAACCAGTACTGGTCAATCCTCTGGTTCGCGAACGCGTTGAGCAAGCTGAACGGGTTATACACTCCGGGCAGGTCTTCCTGGCAGAAATGGTAGCCGTCATAGTTGTCGCGAAGTTCTGCATATGTCTCATCGACAGTCTTGCCTAAATTGGCAGCAAGTTCAACCACCTCAATACTGAAGTTGTCACGAAGTTCATTCTCAGTTATGCCGCAGATGTCATAGTACTGCGGAATCATGGAGATGTCGCGCAGGTTATTAAGGTCGCTGAACACGCTTACCTTGCCGAACTTGGTGACGCCCGTCAGAAAGGCAAAACGGATGCAGGCATCCATGGATTTGAGCGCCCCGTAGAAGCCCTTCAGGGTAGCGCGGTAGGCATCCTGAAGCTCCGGATTGCCGATAGCCTGCAGCAATGGCTTGTCGTACTCATCGACCAGAATGACCACCTGGCGGCCTGTCTGTTCATAGGCGCGGCGGATGACACCCATGAAACGTGTTCCCAGACTTCTTTCCGATGGCTCAGCACCATACAACTTTTCGCATCGGGTCAGAAAGTCATTCAAAAAAAGTTCCAGTGCCTGGGCGGTCTCATACTTTTCCGTATTCAGGTCCAGATGCAATACGGGATATTCCACCCACTCTTGCTCCAACCCGGCAATGGCCAGTCCATTGAAGAGTTGGCGCTTGCCACTGAAATAAGCCTCCAAGGTGTTAAGCAGCAGGCTCTTGCCGAAACGACGCGGACGAGACAGGAAATAGTAGCAACCGCCCGAAACCATGTCATATATCCGTGCGGTTTTGTCTACGTACATGTAGCCCTCGCTACGAATCTTTTCAAAGCTCTGTATGCCTATGGGAAGTTTCTGTGCCATAACGGTATGTTATCCGGCAAATATACACATTCCCGTGAACTTCCCGATACGCCCATGTTGAAAAACATGAAAATCGTCAGGAACGAAAGGGAGCGTGCCCCTTAAATTAACTTAACGTAAGGCAGGCGCATTCTGACTGCACTTGGGAAAAATGTGGGGATGGTTTTCTGCACGCCTTTGTAAATGCCTGCAATTCAGTCATTTGCACCAGCGATTTTTATTCCAGGTGGAAGCCTGTCCCAGCCTGGCATATTTGAAGCATTGATTGACAATATAAATAAACAACGGCATAAAATGAAAAGGTCGTACAAAACATCAATTATCATCAAGACTCTGATGGCGTGTTGCGCCATACTGCTGGCCTCGGGATGCGAGAAGGAAAAGGAAACCGCACCGGAGGCAATTGCCAGCACAACGCCAATCAGAATAACAGTCGATATGGCCGGCACCACAAAGTCGGAAGCAATGACCACTTCATCGCTCGAAACGGCAGGCAGGTTTGTGCTGGATGTCATTGCGGATGACACGTGGACAAAAGTTGACGGCGATGGCAACCCAGTCGGTACTGAGCACGCGGCCGGAGCATACATTACCAGTAGCGGTGCAGCGAATGTCTTGTATTCCAGCGCCTCACATTCATACACACCCGATTCGGACGTACGTCCTGGTACCGATGCCACCGAGGGCTGGTACATTTACGACACTGGTTATGAGGTCTACAACTGGATAAACGGCATCAAGCTGCGTTTCTGGGCAAGGTATCCGCAGG
>JAZUEH010000125.1:0-10867 GCA_045640065.1 Bacteroidaceae bacterium | reverse complement strand
ATACTCCGAATAAAAAGACCATATCCTGTCATAATCCTTGTGGAATGTATCGTAGCTGTCCTCGTAATTCACCCACAGTGATGACAGACTGAGCGCAATGAAACCGGCAGCCAGCCCTATGATGCTGACCGTATTCTGCAGCGCGTACTTGCAGATATTGCGAAAGGCTATTTTCAGATAATGCTTGAACATGACAATATGCATGATTTGTTCTGGCACAAAAATACCATGTCGTAATCCGCAGCTGCAAACAAAAAAGGCGGAAATCGTACTTTCAGCATGAAAAGTGTCCAATTATTTGACACTTCCTATTATCTTCGCCGTATGATAAGAAACATTCTTCTTGTAGGACTGGGCGGTGCTGCCGGTGCAATGCTCAGGTACGGAATCACGTTGCTGTTCACATTCATGCACTGGTCCACCAATATCGGCACGCTGCTGACAAATGTGATAGGTTCGTTTATAATGGGTATGCTGGTAAACACATTCGAACAGAGTCCCATGCTGCTGTTCGCCACCGTGGGTCTATGCGGCGGATTCACCACATTCAGCACATTCTCAATGCAGTCCGTCACTCTGCTCCAGCAGGGCCGGTACGGTGCAGCGGCCCTCTACATCATGGGCACAATGCTGCTGTGCGTGGGATTTGCCGCCCTGGGCTGCATTTCAGCCAGAAGACTGGGATTATGATAACACAAAAAAAACTATCTTTGCCGTGTAAAACTATTGGATGCGTAATCTGAATTCGGATATTGTTCGCTGACATCTTCTGCTTTCACAAAGGTAGAGATGTCTCAAGAATCAAGGACCACCTTGCTCCAGCAGGGTGCACATGTTTCATTTATCATTATCGAACAATCATGAACAATAATTTCATTATCCGCCAGGAGCGCGAAACAGATTATCATACAGTAGAAAACCTTACCAGAGAGGCATTCTGGAACGTATATCAACCGGGTTGCACCGAACATTATGTACTTCACCGCTACCGGTCGAACCCTGATTTCATCAGCGAATTGGATCTTGTGCTTGAATTGGAAGATACTATCATAGGTCATGTGATGTTCTCCAAGGCCGAAATCGTTGCTGACGACGGCAGGCACATCCCCATCCTGACATTCGGCCCCATCAGCATAGCCCCTGAGTTCAAGCGCCATGGATATGGTGTGACCCTGCTCCGACATGCGCTTGGAAAAGCAAAGGAAATGGGCTTTGGCGCTGTGTTTATGGAGGGAAATATAGACTTCTACAGACATGCGGGATTTGTGCTTGCCTCGAGCCTCAATATCCACTATCACGCAGAACCTCGCGAAAGCGAAGTCCCGTATTTCCTTGGGCAGGAGCTCAAGGAAGGATACCTGAGCGGAATCGAAGGGACATACCACACCCCTCGCGGTTACTATGTTGCCATAGATGACCCCGATGGATTCGATAAGTTCGAATCAGGTTTCCCACCAAAGGAAAAGCTTGTGCTGCCCGGCCAGCTGTAATGATGGGATGAAGTATCGGAATTACGCCTTATAGGCATAATCCCAGAACTCATACTCATACCTGGTACCTTCACAGAACTGTTTTGTCATTTCTGTCCTGGTCAATTCATCCGTACCGTCGGCATACCCGTCAATCAGCGACAGGACTTTTTCTACGGCTGCTGAAAAATCTTCACTGCCGTATTCGTCTATCCATTCGCTGTAGGGATTGCCTTCGGTTACGGATATTTTCCTGAGGTGTTTGCCAACCTCATTGTATATCCAGATGCACGGGAGCAGTGAGGCAAATGCAATCTCCTTGCAACCGGTACGGATTGCCGCCTCGGTATGCGCATTGTATTCCGCGGTAACCTTGGACGGTGAGGCCGATGCATCCGTTCCGAATCTGGCAATCATCAGCTGATGCATTGCCTTCTCGCCCTCAAGTCCGTCTTTGGCGAACTCCACGAACATTTCCTTCTGCGATGCATCATCGATCATTTCGGCAAAAGCGAACATCTGACGGCCATAATTGCCAAGATACAACTCGTCCTGGGCAATATACCGTTTGAACCTTTCGATTGAAAGGGAGCCATCGGCAAGTTCAAGGATGAAGGGATGACTGATAATGTCGGCATAGATGCCGGAAGCCTCAGTCCAGGCTTCTTCTGTCCATTTTCCCATATATAAATTCCTTACGGCGGTATTAACCGCATCAAGTTCTACGGGTCTCTCTCAACAGGAGTTTCCTGTACCCCGATTCAGTCGCAAATTTAATGCTTTTCTTCGATATCTATTTATCCTGCCTCATCACTCATTTATGAATATTATCTGCGGAAAAGGCTTCTGACCAAGATAGTATGGAACACCCAGATTCCGCAAAAGTAGATTCTGCCAAAGAAATTATTGAACTTGACAACGGTTGCGACAGCAGCTTCCTGCCATCCGTTTTCCGGTTTTGAGCAATAGATGCTGACCCAGAAGTCAAGATGTCTGTCACTCTTGCAGACTATGATTTCCTCATCGTTGCGCTCGGATATCAGATTCCGGAAGCCGCCACCACCCTTAAGTCCGAAGGGCTTTACTATGGCATTTCTCAGTTTGAAAAGCCATGCTACAGGCCTGGGGAAATTGCAGAACATCTGTTCGAAGAAATGGTCAGGCGTGAGAGGTTCCTCTGATTCTATCCTTTTGGATACGCTGTCATTGTAATCAGAAGGCAAGTATTTATCAATCAGTCTCATCCAGTTATATGATACGTATTGCATTGATGATGCGGCCGCATTTAGCCCCTTCGCGCCTCGCCGAATAGAACCTTCCGTCCTCAAAAGTGCAGATACCGCAGAAGCCGATATTCCCAGGTCTGACACCTGCACTTTCCAGCAGCCAGCTGTTTGCCCGGATCAGGTCGATGTGATGCCCGCCACACATGGTTCCCGTAACAGGTTCACCGTCATATTGCCAGATTTCATCCATCGGGAAGCCGCTTTCACGAAACATGTCAACTACCTCCTCTCCTACCTGGAAACTGCGTCTGCCAATACCCGGACCAATCATCGCGATCAGGTCTGAGGCATCAGTCCCGAAAGTGTCATGCATTGCCTGGATAGCATGTCGGGAAATACTGCGCACGGTACCTTTCCATCCGGAATGTACGGCAGCCACCGCCTCATGCTGCGGATCGTATAGAAGAACAGGAATGCAGTCAGCTGTCCTCACACCTATCGCACAGTTTTTCAAGTTGGTGATAAAGGCATCATACCCCTCCAAATCCTCACGGGTCAGATCCGGTCTGTCTATGACCGCCACTCTGACATCATGCACCTGATGTCCGCAGATGACATGATACGGAAGCTGGGCATCGCGCATTGTGGAGAATGCCTCCACCCCATCGCCCAGCGTATATTTCAGCAATTTGTCCGTTTCAATTATCTTCATTTCCTTCTCATTATTTTCGCTGCATAACCTCCATAGATTATCTGTACCGGGCCGCCCGGCTCCGATTGCCAGAACTTGATCATGTCCGGAAGCATGGCCTGCTGTGCTCTCACAGGCAATCCAGTGCCGAAGCTGACCTCACACGCATTCAATTTGAGCTGGTTGTTGACATAGAACAGTTCGGGATTCCTGCTGTTCATGTCGCTAGCATCAAACATGAAATACGGAAGGCCATAACCCGATGAACATACGGAAAGCTGCACGTTACGGCTGAGCGCCCCGCTGTCGTTCAGGATGGCCGAAGCCGCCTTCTGGATATCAGCGGCAGATGCATCCCTGCCGAACTCACCAATCACAACAGCCTGTGAGAAGTTGCCGAAGAAACCGGCAGGCATTTCACAGGCCCTGCCACGAAGGTCGGCAGTCTCGATCAGAGTGAATTTCTCCTTTGCCAGGAACTTGTCCAGAAGCTTGCCGACGGCATAACGGCACAGGGTTGCATTCACCCCGACACCTGATTCCGCACACATACGGGCAATTTCATCCTGACTGAGCTCAATCGTGTATGTGCCCTTGATAAACTTCATGGTCACGACATTGAACATCATCCTGAACAATGACTTGAATGCTATCCTGCTCCACCCCAGTTCCTGAACCTGGGCCAGTGCCTGCTCCCGGGTAAGTGCATTGGCATCAGGAATGAGGTTCTGGTCCACTATCATCGCTTCCACAGGCATTCCTGAAGTCATTTTTCCCCAGTCACTGACAATTCTGTAGAAAGTGTATCCGTCCATCAGGGCATGAGCACCCTGAAGGACAACAGCAACACCGTCAGCCAGTGTTATCCTGTATGCTTCCAATGCCCTTGACCTGCCGCTTTTGAATCTTTCCGTATTGAATTCCGGTACAAGAGTGTAGATGTCTTCCTTTGCAGAATGTGCACTGCAATCAAGTTCCACCAGCTCTATCGGAGTTTCCTGACCGCTCCAGACCATGGATTTCCGTTTGGCATCATATTGTCCCAACAGCTGGGGATATGGCTGAAGGACAAAATCCAGCGATGTCTGCAGCACTGAGGCCTCAGGCAATTCCCTATATATCCATGCACCCTTTATGACCATTCCAAGGCTGAACAGGTCAAACGATGTCAGTTTCAATGTATTCATAGACTTATATCTTAGGCGCAGCCCAGAACTGCTCTGCATCATTTGTCACCAGATCTCTGAAATTCGCGCCGAACGGTTTGAATTTTTCAGGAACAAGGTGGATGTAGCGACCGGCATTCCTGCCGCCCGACGGTTCCTGGTCGAAATGTATCGTTTCCCAACACGAGAACCAATAGGTGTTCTTGGCCATATAGTCATAGTACCAGCAATCTTCACCGGCTGCCTCTCCGAATTCCGGATAATACAGAATTGGTCTGCCCTGAATGTAGGACTCTCTCATCTCCTGCAATGAAAGCAAATTGCCTTCCCCGTCAGTCGCATAGAATCCTCCGGAATCAGAGTCAATCATGACCCATTTCCCAAGTTCCGGAAGCCATACCTGATTGACCACATGACAGTCTCTGTCCTTGCTGTCCTTTGGCATACACGTAATATATGTAGCCTCAATTCCGGCAGCCGACAACAGTTCGAACATCATTATGCTGTGCAGTCTGCAATTGAATGCCGGCTCTGTATTCTTTGTATATTCCCACAGATATATGGCATTCCGTTTCTCAGGCTGGACCGTCTGATTGGCGTGAGGAATGTTTGTGGCCACAAACCTGGCAATAGCCAGTGTCTTATCCCATGTGGAAGCAGCAGCATCATACAGAGTATCAAGCTGGAAATAATCTCTTATCTCTGCCGCTCTTGCTGCATCAATGACTGGATGAATGTTGAACTTGCCTTTATCCCGGCCATACGGTCCGGAAAGGTTCAGTATGCCGATGTGACTGTCCTGATGCGAATCAGCATTGCCGCCAATATCATTTCTGCAGCGGCATGAGACAACGACAGTGACCAACGCAAGTGAAAGGGCCACAACGGCAAGGATTCTCCCTGTATTGCTGTTTGGAACAGTTTTCATCATTTCCTTATCAACCATTTGAATATAAATAGTTTGTATAGTATTTTCAGCAGGAAGCCATAATAGGACAATGCAAAGATAGACAAAAAAAATAATATTCTAACACCCGTTGTATTACAGATGTATTTTTTTGTTGTGAAGAATTATAATGTATATTTGCACCATGTTATATAACATCTGTTTGAATTATGCCGAGACAGCCAAGATTTTCTAAGGAAGATATAGTTGAAGCCGGTCTGAGAATAGTAAGGACCAGCGGATTCGATGCGGTCAGCGCCAGAGCTTTGGGAAAGGAGCTGGGAACATCATCAAGTCCCATGTTTACAATGTTCCAGGACATGAACGAGGTCATGGAAGCAATCCGTTCTGCTGCCGAAAAGACCTTCATGGCCCGCATGGACGGTGTGACTGACTATTACCCTGCATTCAAGGAATTCGGTCTCAGGCTTGTAGCCTTTGCAAAAGAGGAATCGAATCTCTTTCAGATGCTCTTTCTGGGAAGGGAATCGCGACCGGAGATTGCTGAAGACATAGCAAAGGAATGCCTGTCACAGGTAAAGCAGGGGTACAATCTGACAAAAGAACAGGCAGAAATGCTCTTCCGACAGATGTGGCCGGTGGCCTGCGGAATTGCGGCCCTATGCGTAAAACATCCGGAAGATTTCCCGGAAGAAACTGTAAGCAGCACCCTTTCCTACCACTTCTCCGGCATAATGTCCATAATAAGGTCCGGCAAGGAAATAGAAGACATACAGCCCCAAAAGAGATAAAGACATGAACTTTTCAGGAATAATTCTGGGCGTATCGGCCTTTCTCATAATAGGACTCTTCCACCCGATAGTCATCAAAGCGGAATATCATCTGGGCAAAAGATGCTGGTGGATGTTCGCACTGGCCGGCATAGGCTTCTGCATTACGGCACTGTTCATAGGCAACACGGTCATTTCATCAATAGTCGGAGTGGTCGGTTTCAGCTGTTTCTGGTCCATACTGGAATTGTTCGAACAGGAGAAACGTGTTAAAAAGGGCTGGTTCCCAGCCAATCCCAATAGAAAGAAATGATTACCGTTCTGCTTATTGTCATATACATTGCGTTTATAGGACTGGGAGTGCCCGACTCTCTGTTCGGAACGGCATGGCCCGCCGTTTATGAGGAGTTCGGGCTGCCACTTGCTTCAGGCAGTTTCGTCACGGTCATCATGTCGGCCGGAACGGTCACGTCCAGCATGCTCAGCGCACGGCTGCTCAGACGCTTCGGCACCGGCCGGGTCACGCTTGTCAGCACACTGCTCACGGCAATAGCCATACTGGGTATGTCCCGAACAGGTTCGTTCTGGTTCATGTGTCTGTGTGCCCTGCCATTAGGGCTTGGAGCCGGTGCCATTGACACCGGGCTGAACAACTACGTGTCACTGCATTACAGTGCCGCACAGATGAGTTTCCTGCACTGCTTCTACGGAATTGGAATCACGGTAAGCCCAATGCTCATAGCCAGAGCCATGAATGGTGACAGCGGCTGGCGTGGAGGCTATGCCATGGCATTCTGGATACAGATTGCCATAGTGCTGATTCTGCTTGTTTCCCTATCGCTTTGGAAGAAGGAATCCAATGAAGAAACCGATGAAAGCACGCAGGTAATGTCACTGCGCGAGATTGCATCAACCCCTGGTGTCAGGCTCATGTGGATAATGTTCTTTGCATCGGTCACCATAGAGATGAGCTGCGGCGGATGGGCATGCACATATCTGGTCGAAAGCAAGGGCATAAGCGCGGAAAACGGTGCGCGTCTTATTCTGTTCTATTTCCTTGGCATTGCAATTGGACGGTTCCTATCCGGTCTGCTGGCCATGAAACTGTCATGCCATACAATAATAAAATGCGGTATGGTTGTACTGGGATGCGGCATCGTCATGTTGCTGCTTATACCATCGACGAACATGGCTGTTGCGTCTCTGTTCCTGATAGCTCTGGGTAACAGCCCAATGTTCCCCAACTTTACATACCTGACCCCGATGTGCTTCGGCAAGGAGAAATCGGCCTCCATAATGGGTACCCAGTTCGCTGTCTCCAACATAGCCTACATGGCCATGCCAGTTGTCTGCAGCCTGCTGGGGCAGGTTCTGGGAATGTGGATCTTCCCATGGTTCATATTGCTGGCTTTCATTGTACTGCTGATCTCAACGCTGATTCTATTTGTTCAAATGCAACGATCATGGATATAAGTTCGCCATCAGGCATGACGGCTGCCATCAGGCACTATGGCATACTGCCGTTCTTCAAAAGTTCCGTAGAGGGTTGGTCTGTACAGGACATGACCAGACCCGGATTCTGGTTCGATGACGATGACGCAGGTCTTGGCCCTTGGGACTGGAAAATCGATGTCGTGCAGCAGGGTGACATTGCGTACGGCAAGTTCATAGGCGGCAAGGCGGCATTCGCGACCGTGGAGTGGTACGCCCACCTCATGAACTGGCGCCGCAGCCTTCCCCGCTATCGCATGGCAGTCGGTGAGAACTGGAAAGCCGACAGCAATTCCGACAAACTCATGCAGGTCCTGGCTCCGGCCGTATATAAGGCAATAGCCCAAGGCGGTGCCATGGAGGCAAGCCAATTGCGTATGGCCTGTACACAGGCCGTCACCCCCGCCCTACTGGAAGCCCTTGGCGAAAAATACGAGCATCTACTGGTTCCAAATGCAAGAAAGAGCATCTGCGACAGCGTGATGCAGTTCCTGCAGATGGGCACCTGGTCACTGGTCGGTGCCATTGAACGGGTCTATCGCGGTCCCGACAAAATCTATAGCGGCTGGCAGCACGCCATCAACACCACACCCGAAGACCTGTTCTGTGAAGAGCCGGCAATTGTCAGGCCCACAGAAACAGGCTGCACACCCGGACAATCACGCGAGAAAATCATACGTCACATCCAGGACATGTTCCCCGATTCCGAACGCGAAACACTTTTGAAACTGATATGAAAACGACCGATTGGACAGGCATTCTACTGCTGACATGCCTCACGCTATGCAGTTGCGACTTCACAGACCTCCAGACACGATACTCGGACAGCACCCTCTGGTACGACAACGGCAGGCCCATTGACCCTGACAAGGCCGATGTCTTCTACGTCATACCCTCGTGCATATACGACTGGAACGATTCAACCGGAACCGTACAACACAACGCGTGCGTTGAGGATTCGGTCCAGCGCGTCAGAATGTCATGGTCGTTCGACACCGGTAATGAGATTTTCGCTGACAGCGCAAATTTCTTCTCACCATATTACAGGCAGATAACCCTGAACGCCTGGAGCATGGAAGCGCAGGAACGGGACCGTTATCTTGAATTGGCGCTGGACGATGTGCGCTCGGCCTTCAGCTACTACCTTGACAACCTGAACGGAGGACGTCCATTCGTTCTTGCCGGGTTCAGCCAGGGAGCCCGATGCGCCCTCCAGCTGCTGCGCGAAATGACGCCCGAAGTGGCAGAGCGCATGATAGCCGCATACATCATAGGCTACCCCATATCGCAGCAGGACCTGGACAACTGCAGCCTTATCAGACCGGCCAGTGGAGCAACTGACACAGGCGTATGCATTGCCTACAGCACGGTGACCGACACGAATGCGGCGACAGACCTCATAAACGGCAACAACGCTGTAATAATCAACCCGGCATCGTGGACAACCGATACCGGATCACACCGCCTCAACGACAGCGTAAGCATACGCATAGACAGCACGAAGATGCTGCTTGTAGCCAAAGGAGTGGACCCCATGGCAGCCTACAAGCCCAAACTGTCAAAAATCATTCCAATAGGCAACCTGCACCTGATGGAGCTCCCTCTGTACAGCGACCGGCTCAAAGCCAACGTCAAGGCCCGCATCAGCGCTTATCAATAAATGGGTGCTCTCAAGCGTGTAGCCTTCAGTATTTGGAAAGCTGTGCCAGCCACTTATCGCTCCATGCCTGCAGCCGCTCATACTCGTCTTTGGTCAATCTGAGGAACGAGCCGTGCTGGGGAGCTTCAACGCCCTCGATGTTCTCAGGATTCGAGAAATTGCGCATATACCTGTCGGCACGGCAGATCCTGTAGTTGTGCGGCCGGCTTGAATACTCGATGTATCCTATGCGCCAGCCGTCCTCACCGGCCACCTTGAAAGCCGATACACCCTCGCACTTCTTATTCCCCTCAAAGCTCACGAAATCCCGGCTGTCGGGCTGCGGCCACGGTCCTGTCAGTTCTCTGGAGGCCGATGTGAACAGCCCCGCCTGACCGCCCTCCTTCTTTATCATCAGATGGAACATGCCATCGGACTCAAGCCAGTTTATGTCAGCGTCAATGGTGGCGTAGCCCCAGTCGAAAAGCAGCTGCGGCTGTGTCAGACGTGTGAACGACTCATCGGCATGGCAGTAGTACATGCGGTCGTAACTTTCCTCGGCACGGTTCAGCATCGAGAAATAGACCATGTAACCGCCTTTCGTGCCATCGGGCCAGACATAGCTGTCATCCCAGATTACCTGCGGAGCCCACACTCGGCATATCCTGGAGAAATCATCATAGACGGGACGGACCGATGAGAGCATGGCATCGGAGAATATGGCCGGTCCCTTGCGGAAATCGAATGTCGTTGATTTCCAGTTGACAAGGTCATCACTGACCAACAGGTCAATGCCGTAATTCTCCCACTCTCCGCCCTTGTTCAGACGGCGCGTCATGCTGTTGTTCATGTCAGTCGTGACCATCAGATAGCCCTTGCCGTCATGGCGGCGGCAGATGTAGGCATCGCGCGTGCCGCCCTCAATCCCGGCCATCTGATGTGCCGAGAATATCGAGTCACCGCAATGCAGGTCATGGAAATGAAGTCCGTCCTGCGACAGGGCGTAAGCGGTCCACTGCCCGTGGTCGGACATGTGACAGAACAGATATCCGTAGGTATCGGAGTCAGGAATCACGTAATTCCCACGGTCTCTCAATGTAAGGAATCCTGTCTGCTGCAGCGAACCGTCTGCCTGGCGCGGCAGCAGTATCAGTGTTGTGTCCAGCGACACGAAATCATCGGCCTTCAGCTGCCGGTCAGGATTATTCCAGCTGTTGCCGCTCTCATGCACTTCAAGGCATTCCATCCGTTGCTCGCCGCCAACGGTCACGCAGTCGGTTATTGTCAGTCTGCCGCACTCCTTCCTGTAGAAATTGAAGTCCGATGCATTGGCCAGCGCACTGCACTTCTCCAACGTCATGTTTCCGGCATTGCTGTTCTGGTCAAAACCCTTGCCATAGTTGCCCACGGCAATGCAGCCAATCAGATGTACGTTACAGTCCGTCCTGTCACCGCCCAGCTTGAAGCCATTGCGGTTTCCGTTGTTGTAATAGTGCTCCAGCGTCACC
>JAZUEH010000124.1:0-21387 GCA_045640065.1 Bacteroidaceae bacterium | reverse complement strand
AGTTCGGGAACACCACGCTGCATGTGCTCCAGGTTCCCGGCCATTCACCGGGCAGTCTGGTTTTCCATGACATTGCCGACAAAACGCTGTTCTCCGGCGATGTACTCTTCCAGAACGGCATGGGACGGACCGATTTCCCCGATGGCAACGGACCGGCCCTGATTGACGGAATTCGCAGCAAACTGTTCACCTTGGACCCGGAGACCAGAGTCTTTCCCGGTCACGGTCCGGCAACAACAATAGGACAAGAAAGAAAATCATTAATATGAAACAGATCATTCCGCTCGTTGTCATGGCATCGGCTTCCAGTATTGGAGCCATGGCACAGGATATAGAAGTCAAATCCCCGCTGCTTTTCGAGCATGACGAATGGAATTTCGGAACCATCGATGAAGCCGATGGCATAGTGACCCACGTTTTCCGCTTTGCCAATGTGTCAGACAAAACCGTCAAGATTGTAAGCATATCAACCAGCTGCGGCTGCACCAACGCGGAATACACGACAACACCCATAGCTCCAGGCGAATTCGGTGAGATTACAGTCCATTTCAGCCCGGCACGCACCGAGGGACCTGTGTTCCGTGAAGTCGAAGTATTCACCGATGACCGCACCGGATACAACCGTCTGTCAATCATAGCCGATGTCATACCTATTCCAATGGGACTCGACCAGATCAACCCACACCAGCTGTCCGACTCGGTCAAGACCAACTCCAACCGCTGCAATTTCGGTTACATAGCCCAGGGCAAGACCGTCACCAAGACCGTGAATCTGGTCAACGTGAGCACTGGCAAGAAGGCAAAGATTGAAGTGGTCTCAAGCGGAAACCGTTACGGCATGACATTCAAGGCTCCCAAGGAGCTTGGTCCCGAAGAGACCGGCAAACTTGAAATAACCTACACCATTCCCAAAGGCAAACAGTTCTACGGCATGGCCCGCGATACCATCTGGATAAAGGCCGATGGACATCCGTCAGTCCAGCCCATAGTTATCAGCGCCCTGCGTATTGAAGACTTCTCAGGAACAGAAGACCAGCCACGTCCCACCATGCGCGTAGAACCAGGTTACGTCGATTTCGACAACAAGCCGGCAGGCAAGACATACAAGCAGACCGTCACAATAGGCAACACCGGCAAGAAGGACCTGATATTCAGAAACATTGAAGTTCTCCAGTGCACAGCATCCGGATTGCGCGAAGGCATTGTCATCAAGCCCGGTGAAGAAAAGAAATTCACTGTCTCAATCAAATCGCCAAAGACACCTGGCGAAACCGCTACCGGCTCAATCTACATAACATCGAACGACCCCACCCGTCCGTTGCGCGAACTCCGTCTGCAGATCAAGTCCAAGTAAATACATCATCTGCCCGAAAGTCAACTGAAAATCAAAGAAAGTCTCCAGAGTCATTTTCTAGAGACTTTCTCTTCATATAGTGGGGCTACTGATACCTGGTCTCATTTTGAATACAGGTTTTGCATGATGGATGGTGGGCTGTGCGGACTACCGCTCCATGGCCTGCTCCTGCGGCTTTCCAGGCTGAAACGCGGAACTCGCTCCGCTCGGACAGCCGCGTTTCTTCACGCCTGAAAGGCCTTGTCGCTTATCGGCCATTACGCGGAAAGTCCGCACAGCCCACCATCCATCATGCAAAAATATCGCGGGATAGCATAACAAACTTGCAGGAAAAACAGTCATAGAAGACATCTGGCTCAGAAATGGCAAGTTTCGGACGCTTCTGAAGCCACCTCTGTTGAACACGCATTTGGGATAGAAAAAAAGCTGTCCATTGTACTAGTCCCCACTAAATATCGACAGAACTATCATTCCTCTTGTAATGATGATCTAATAAATTATCCAATGATGAATCTGTAATTGATCCGCATAGCAAGCACAACATTGTAATAAAGAATCTGAATATCTTCCTCTTTTTACTCATGCCTTTTATTTTGCCAGTATTAACGCTCCTATTATCATTACAACTACACCTGATATTTTATTCACTGTCAGTTGTTCGTTTAAAAAGGTCGCTCCAGCAACTATTCCTATAAGAAAACTAAAACAACTGAGAGGGTATGCAATACTAAAAGGAAATTTTCTGAGAATATATGCCCATAGTACTGTTGCGCATATCAATGAAATACCACACCCATGCCACATCCACCAATCACGCTTTAAACATCCCCACAGTTTTTGCATCCCCTCATAAGGAGCTGCTTTATCAAGTGCTATTTTAAAGAGTAGTTGTCCTACTGCTAAAAGAAAACTCTGCAATAGCGAAAATGGTAATATCTTCCACATAGTCAATACACTTCCATCAACTTTTTATAATCAATCTTTCCCATAGAATTATGAGGCATTTTATCTATAATATAAACATTATATGGTTGTAAATAAGCAGGTAACTGATGACCACATCGTTTAATGATTTCTTGTTTTATGTGTACCCCACACCTTGTAGTTTCAGGTACAACAAATACAACTGGCAAACAGCCCTGCGAATGAGCTGGATCTTTTATCGGTACTACAGAACATTCCCCAACTCCTTTGATGCTACGAATAACAGTTTCCATTTCAATAGGATATACTTTGGTTCCATCGTATCGTACAATCATTCTTTTAATTCGGCCAACAATATACACATGTCCTTTTTCCGTTAAATAGCCAATATCCCCAGTATGAATCCATTCTGTCCCATCAGGATGCCTTTGACGCAAATGTTTTGTTTCTGTATCATCATGCATATATTCCTTCAATGCGACTGGAGTCCTAACACATATTTCACCCGAATGATTATAACCTAATTCTTTCTGATTAGTATTATCATAAATACAAACGTCAACATAAGGAAGCGGTATCCCAGAATATCCATTCCCGATAGAATCATCATTGTTGGCTTCATTAATCATTATTGAAATAGAGCCACCGGTTTCAGTCATTCCGTAATCAGGTCTAATCTCGGCAGTACTGTTATGTTTTTTTAGGAAAGCGTTCACCTTCAATCTTAGATTTGAATCTATAACCTCACCAGCTACAAATATGTCTTTAACAAAAGACATGTCACACGCTTTTTCAGTCTCATTAGCAAACCATTCCCATTGAGAAGGAACACTAAAAATAATGTTTGGTTTTGTACGCATTACCAGATTTTTCATCTGGTATGGCTTAAATAGTGGTACTATTTGTACAGTCATCCCCAATCTCAAGGGCATATGAATACTATACACAAATCCATACATAGTGAATATTGGCAGGATTGAAAGGACTGTATTACCCGGGAGTGGATCATTCAAATACTCAGCCCTCATTCTCGCGGAATATTCCAACGATTCATTTGTATGTATCACACTTTTGGGGAAACCTGTTGTTCCACTTGTCTGATAAATCACAGCTGTTTCATTCTGACAAACAGAAGCACATATGTTTAGTTTATACCCCTTACCTGAATTTATGAATTCCGTCCAAAATGTATAGACCTTATTTCTTCTTGCGATTCTTCTACGACCATTAAAATATTCTCCCATCTTATACCAAAACACAATTGAGTTTGGCATTGTATCACAACCACGTAATAGAATAATCCTTCCAACATTTAATTGTTCACATACAACATTCAGTTGTTTTAAATAAAAAGTCATAACCACCAACATCTTTGGTTTTGTACGATTTGCGATTTCGACCAAACGAGATGGTGTAGTCCTCACATCAATCATATTCGGGATCGCACCAATTTTGTTTAATGCGTAGAAACAATATACGGACTCCGGTATTGTCGGTAACATAAGCATTACGACATCACCTTTACCAATCCCATTCTGAACAAAAGACACAGCAACCCTGTCTATTTGCTCATATAAAAAACCATATGTTATTTGAAAACCAAAATACTTTAGAGCTATTCGATGTGGATCATCAACATGGCTTATTGCATCAAACAAGCGAATATTTGATAATGGTGTTTCTATTTCTGTATCGTTATAATACTGTAACCATTTTCGTTCTTTTGACGGAAGTATGATTTGTCCCATATAAAAATATTACAGCGTAAGTCCAAATAATTTTTCCGCGTCTTAGAGGTCCTAGAACTTACCCGAATTCAACGAAAAAACCATCAGGACCCACGCTGTAGGGATATGTAACTAGGTCACACATCATACAGGTGGGCACTAACAGCCTCTTCATTCACGCGGATTCGTTTTGGAATGTTCTAGGTTCCTAAGACCGCAAACAAAGAAAGCTTAAGCCTTCAAAAAGTTTTGGCAACATGAAATATCACTATACCGAACGATAGTTTTTACTTCAAGATTTGCCTAATACTTTGCGAATATACAATGTTTTTTATAAACACCCAAATACTGTTATATTCCAGTTGCCAACAGCGATGCCCATGACATTGTTTTCCTGCTGCGGTAGGACTTTTGGGGATATCGCGAAAAGACCGGAGAAGCTTGTACGGGGTTCAGGCAGATAAGAAACACGGCTGTTTGAGCGGCTTGCCGCGAGTTCCGTGTTTCCGGCCTGAAGACCGCACAAGCCGGTCTTGGAGAGTTAATCCCCAAAAGTCCTACCGCAGCAGGAAAACATCTCAAAAAAATCTCTGAACATAAGATAAAAACTGAACGTCCCCGGGATTTTCCTCCCGGGGACGTTCCTATTTGTTGGCTGGAGTGTTTCTTATCAGAATCGGCCCATGCCGCCACCGAAGCCACCCATGCCGCCGCCGAAGCCGCCCATGCCGCCGCCGAAGCCGCCCATGCCACCGCCGAAGCCGCCCATGCCACCGCCGTATCCGCCACGGCCACGCATGCTCTGACGGGCATTGCGGTCACCGAACATTGACAGACGGTACTGCAGACTTACGTTGATGTAGCTGGTAATGTTCTGGACCTCTGTATCGGTACGTGAGGTAGCACTCATCTGACGGTTAACGGTACTGCGCTGGTGCAGGATATCGTATGCAGCAATTGTCATGCTGGCCTTGTTACCCTTCAGGAATGAGAATGAGAATGAAGCATTCCAGATAAGTTCGTTGGTGTTCAGTTCCTCAGCATCGTAACCACGACGGCTCTGCATCTGGAGATCCGATGCAAGACGTGCGTTTCTCCAAGGAAGCATTGAGGTGAAGCTGGCACCGTAGTTGAAGCTGTAGGTATCCATGTTACGGTCAGGCTGCAGGTCATTGGTTGAATGTGAATAGTTCAAGCTACCCTGAAGTTCAGCTGACAGATAATCGTCACGGAATTCAACGCTCAACTGCTCATTGCCGCTGGTTGTAAGGCTGGTACGGAGAGCTGATTCCTTCATGCCCTGAATCATTGCCCAGCTTTCCTGATGGTTGAAGTTGGCCGATGTATTTGACATGATCGAGTAACGCTCATCCGGGAATGTGTAGTTGTAAGTCAAGCTTGCATTGGTGCTCCAGTTGGTCCAGAAGCCATGTTCGTTCATGTTGAACGGCTTGGTTTCATTACCACCATTGTCAAGCAGTGTCGAACGGTTCTGGATTGAATTCAGGTTATTGCTGATACCTGCATTGATGTTGAAGCTACCCATTGTTACAGGATTGTACTTCTGATAGCCCAGGTTCAACTGGTTGCTGAATGTAGGTCTCAGACCGGGGTTACCGCAAGATACACGCAGAGGATCGGTATCGTCGCGGATGTCAAGCAGCTGTTCCATTGAAGGCTGGCTTGAACGGCCGTTGTAACGGATGTTGACCTGCTCCTGACTTGACATTCTGTAACGGAACTGCAGTGTAGGAGTCCAGTTGAATACGGTACGCTCAAGAATAGTATCCTGAATGCCGTGACCGGAATAGTTCATCTTTGAATGCTGTGGCAGTACTGACAGACCAACTGTGAAGTTATAGGTGTTGTTTGTACTGTTCTTGCGGAACTGGAGCTGAACGGTCTGGTCATAGTTGTAATAGAATGACTTGGTGCTCAGTGTAGAGTCACGCTCAACATAATTGTCTTCAAGAATCCAGTCAGGTGCGCCCCATTCCATGCTGGTCATCTTCTGTTCGTTCTCATAAATATTATAGGTGGCACGGTCACTTTCCTGTGCGCTGTATGAGAACTGGTAGCTTAACTGCAGATAGGTGTTGGTAGCGATAGGTTCCGAATAGGTTGACTGAATGCTGTAGCTGGTACGGTCACTCGGGTTGTTGTTGTATCTGTTCAGAACGTATGCAGTATCACGATAGCTCTGCTGAGCCATAATGTAGTTGTTTGAATACTGGTCGCTGTGTGAGTACTGCTCGCTGTCCGAATGGCTCAGATTATATGTTCCGCGGACTGATACGTTACGGCCACGGTTACCGAAACGTCTTACGAACTGGATGTTGCCACTGGCACTCTTGCTGGTGCTGACACTCTTTGAATTGCTGATCTGACGGTTCCAGAGGGCATCAGAGAAATAGCTCTGCAGAGAGTCCATCAGGTCACCGGTCTGGTCAAGTGATGCGGGATCGAAATTGAACTGGTCAAGATACTTTTCAGGGATGAGTGATGCGCTTGCATATACGAGTGAATCATCCAGAGGACTTGCTGTATATTTGTAAGGATCATCCTTGAAGGTCTTTGACTTTCTTTCATTCCAGCTGTCTGACTTGCTGTATGAGAACTGTGGCTGGAACAGAAGGCTTGTGTAGTTGTCCTTGTTCCACTCGATACGCATCTGGCCGCTCAGTGAATTGCTGCCGCTACCGTTCTTACCTGCGTTGTTGCCCCATGTGTGGTCAATCATACCAGGCTGGTTGCTGGTAGCATACCAGTTTTCATTTGATGACTTTGACTTTGATTCATTTTCGCCATGGCTCCAGTTTACGCTACCACCAAGTTCATACTGGTAGTTGTCATTTGAAACCTCATCACCAAGGTTGATGGCAAAGTTGGCACCACCGGAGTAGTTCTTGCTGATACCGCCACCGCCGCCCATGCCGCCGCGCATACCGCCGCCAAAGCCGCCGATGCCGCCGCCCATACGCATCA
Source organism: Bacteroidaceae bacterium (assembly GCA_045640065.1). Taxonomy (GTDB): domain Bacteria; phylum Bacteroidota; class Bacteroidia; order Bacteroidales; family Bacteroidaceae; genus Colenecus. The sequence continues at coordinate 14,397 of JAZUEH010000124.1, read as the reverse complement.
TGCCGCCGCCCATGCCGCCCATGCCGCCTGATGACTGGCTGGCTGAACCGGTAAGAGTGAGCTGTTTGTCTTCGTCAAAGCGGTTGATTGAGGCCTGAACCTGATAGAGGTTGTTGGCGCTGAAGTCAACATCCTGCATCGGAAGACCGCCGCCAAGTGTAAAGTTGCCGAACCAGCCCTTTGCCATACCCTTCTGGACCTGCAGGTCAAGGACTGTCTCCTCTTCACCGTCATCGATACCGGTCTGACGGGCCAGATCACTCTGCTTCTCGTATGTCTTGACCTTCTCGATCATGTCGGCAGTAAGCTGAGTCAGAGCCATCTGCTTGTCGTTGCCGAAGAATTCCTTACCGTTGACAAGGATTCTGGAAACGCTCTTTCCGTTTACTGTAATGTTGCCGTCGCTGTCAATCTGGACGCCGGGGAGCTTACGGATCAGGTCTTCAACTGAAGAACCCTCAGGAAGCTTGAATGCTGCGCTGTTGAACATGACGGTATCGTCAATCATCTGGATCTTTGCCACTGCTGCAGATACGGTGACTTCGTCAACCATCTTGGAATCGGTCTTCATCTGGATCTTGCCGAAGTCAGTCACTGCCGGGCTGTTTGAACCGAGCGTGAACTTCTTGTCTGTGTCAACGTAACCCATGTATGAGAAACGGGCTACATATTCACCGGCTTTCAGATTTTCAAGCAGGAAGGTACCGTCTTCTTCAGTTGAAGTACCCTTGACATAGGTTTCTTCAGATCCTGAAATCTGATATACCTGCAGTGCTGTAGGATACAAAGGGTCGGCCGTATCAAAGTCATAGACCGTTCCTTTGATTGAGTAATTCTGAGCGAACAAGGTCAATACCGATGTTGCCAGAAATGCTGTCAATGTGACAAATCTTTTCATTTGGAGGTTTATTATGATGTTTATGAATTATTTCCTATAAAAACACACCACTATTATATAATAGGCAGCCAATGGTTAAATCCATTTCGCCACAAATTTAACATTTTACAATCTTTTAGATTAAAAAAGGCGACAAGAGTTTATCGGGAAAGGCATTTCATTACCTTTGCATTAACATTATTTACGGACTATGAAGCTGATAAGGACATATATTCACGCAATTGCAATGTCGGTAATCCTGCTGGCCGGTTGTTCCGACGGGACACAGGACAGGGACATCAGGGAGTTCACAATCAAGGATGCTCAAGGGAATTCCCTCGAAGCCCAGGCATACATTCCGCAGGGATGGTCAAAGAAGGACGGAGGTCCGGCAGTCTTTGTCCTGGACAACAGTCTTTTCGATGACGGTATGCTATGGCGTGGAATCGACTCCCTGTATGAATGCAATGCCATGAAACCGATAGTGATTGCACGTCTTCATGACAGACGCGGAACATGTAGCGCCGAAACCTTCAGCACTTCATTCATCCCGTACGTTCAGGAGAACTTCAATGCAGGAGTGACTGAAAACATTTTCTTCGGGGTAGGCAAAGAGGCCGATGCCGGACTGGCAATAAGCATGTCCGGCTATTCCCAGATTGGCGAATACTGGTGCTATTCACCGGCGAATTCCGATCTTTCGGGCTACGGAATGCTCCCGCAAGAGACCAGCTACCGCATCTGCTACGGAGCCAAGGAGGAGATAGGCCGGTTTGAATACTACCCTGCCCTGCTCAACTCAATCCGCAAGCGTGGAGGCCATGTCGAGTCATGGACCTACGACGGAAGCGCAGATCCAGACTGGTGGAAGGCCTGGTTCCTGTACGAACTTGAAAAGCGTTTTCCAGCTTCTCAGGATTCCTCGTTGAAATAGATCTTGTAGAATTTTCCCGTTTCGTCCTGTCCCTGCTGGATAAGGTCGCGGCTTCCGTGTATGTATATGTGGAAGTTCTTGTCCAGTTTGATGACTGACTTGTACAGACGGTTCTGCTTCTTGACGGCTGTAGGATTCACCTCAAACTGTTCCTCCAGTTCAAGCTGACGTTCCTGCTGGAAACGCTGGCGGTAGTCATCGAACATCTCCATAGCCTCGGGCTGTGCTATGATCTGCTGGGAGAAGCCCTGAAGGTCAAATCGGGGAGTGTTCTTGAAATAGTTCATGGAACGGTTCAGAAGGTCGGCCTGATCGGCTCTGGAGACCTCGAACTGCTTTGGAAGCTCCTGTGCCACGAAATTGCGGGTCAGGTCCATGATGTTCTCTGTCTGGAAATACGCATCCTGACGGCATGTCAGATGCAGGAAATCATCGACCCAGTAACTGGCATTCTGGCTGTTGGTCTTGTCAACCACCGACACCATGTAGCCCTTCTCACGCTCATACTCGAGAATAAGACATCCTTTGTCAAGCTTCTTCAGGTTCACACCCTCGACAGGGCTGATGTCGAAACCGTTCTCGTCATGCTCAACCTGCAGGAACAGTTCCTTGTTCTCAGTCTTGAACAGTCCCACGGCACGGGAAATGTCCTTGCCTACGCCAAGACCGGAAAACAGCACCACGTAGAAATCACCGCCCTTGATGTTCTGATGCTGGCAGTTCTCGTACAGATGGGTGGCTATGTCACGCGAAAAGTCGGTCAGCATGCCCGGATTGTCAAAGATATCCGATACAAGCCTGTACACACGGTTGTTCTCCAGACCAGTATCATCATGGAAATGGAAACGGGCCTCGCTCTTGAACGATCCTATGAAATAGTCCGTAAGCAGGGAGTTCATGTCCTCTGAAAGCGCAAAGGGCCTGTCAGAGCATACAAGCGGTTCATCATTAGCCTGGTTTCCCACATAGTGCAGGGCCATGCTGTCTATTCTCGGTTCAGCCATAAAGTCAGAATTGATTATTCGTTCTGCAGGCCGCCTGCCAGATCGAGCAGTTCGTTGGTTATGGCCTGCTGACGCAGTTTGTTGTATTGCAGTGTAAGTTCCTGGGTAAGACGGTCAGCGTTTTCAGTTGCAGCCTGCATGGCCACGACCCTTGCCGCCTGCTCGCTGGCATACGAATCCAGCACTGCCCGGTAAAGTTTCATCCTGATGACCTTGGGAAGCAGACGTTCCATGAGTTCCTGTGCCGAAGGTTCAAGAATATAGTCCGTTCCGGCCTCTCCATGTGCCTGGGGCACGCTTACTGGAAGCAGTTGTTCGTCAACGACCTTCTGGCATCCGGGACTTACAAAATGTGTATAAGACAGAACGACACGGTCCAGTTGTCCCATCCGGAACATGTCCATAAGGTCATCGGCCAGCGATGCGGCATCGGCATACAGACGCTTGGCCATCATACCGCTGTATCCGCGGTCTATTCCGTAACCCAACTTGCCGAGCGAGTCCGTTATCTTCTGCCCAATGGTATAGATATGCGGAGTGTCACCGGTCTTCATGATTTCAGAAATCACGGACCTGGAGTGACGGATTATGTTGGCATTGAAGCCGCCGCACAGACTGGAGTCCGATGAGAAGCACACCAGAGCCACGTTCCTGACCGGCCGTTCAACCACCAGCGGTGAAATACGCCCGGCATCGGGTACTGTCGAAAGACTCTCCAGAATATGGTCAAGCTGCTCCACATACGGCAACGCGTACTGGATGCTCTGCTGTGCCTTGCGCAGTTTGACGCTCGACACCATCTTCATGGCCGACGTGGTTTTCCTTGTGCCTGCCACCGATGCTATTCTGGTCTTAATCTCCTTGAGTGACATATCCTGTCAGAATTACAGTCCCAGTTCGTTAATGGTATTTGAAGCGGCCTCCTTAATGGCATTCTCAACGCTTTCGTTGATTGTACCGGCCGACAGGGGTTCCAGAACCGATGTCCGGTAATCTGCCTTGACCAGTTCAATGAAACGCTCCTGGAATTCGCCCACGCGTTCAAGCGGCAAGGATTTGAGAAGTCCGTGGATTCCACAGTACAGCACGGCTATCTGCTCTCCTACAGGCATGGGTGAATACTGCGGCTGGATAAGCAGACGGTTGTTCTTACGGCCCTTGTCAAGCACCATGGCGGTAACAGGGTCCATATCGCTGCTGAACTTCGAGAACGCTTCAAGTTCACGGAACTGGGCCTGATCGATCTTGAGCGTTCCGGCCACCTTCTTCATTGACTTGATCTGTGCATTACCGCCTACACGTGACACAGAGATACCCACATTCACAGCCGGACGGAAGCCCTGGTTGAACAGGCTCGATTCCAGATAGATCTGTCCGTCAGTGATTGAAATCACATTGGTGGGAATATAAGCCGACACGTCACCGGCCTGCGTCTCGATGATTGGAAGTGCGGTAAGCGAACCTCCGCCGCGCACATGTCCTTCAAGAGACTTTGGAAGGTCATTCATCTTTTCGGCAACCTCCTGCTGTCCGATAATCTTGGCTGCACGCTCAAGCAGACGTGAATGCAGATAGAAAATGTCGCCCGGATATGCCTCACGGCCCGAAGGACGGCGCAGGATCAGAGACACCTCACGGTAGGCCACGGCCTGTTTGGAAAGGTCATCATAGACCACCAGGGCATGACGGCCGGTATCGCGGAAATATTCTCCGATAGCGGCACCTGCCAGGGGGGCATAATACTGCATGGCGGCCGGATCGGCGGCTGTAGCAGTGACGACAATGGTATAGTCAAGAGCACCGTGCTGGCGCAATGTGTTCACGATTGTGGCAACTGTCGAACCTTTCTGTCCTACAGCGACATAAATGCAGTAGACGGGATCGCCTGCCTCATAATTGGCACGCTGGTTGATGATAGTGTCAATGGCAATGGCGGTTTTGCCGGTCTGACGGTCGCCGATTATGAGCTCGCGCTGACCGCGTCCTATGGGAATCATGGCATCAATGGCCCTGAGTCCTGTCTGCAGCGGCTGCTTTACCGGCTCACGGAACACAACACCCGGAGCCTTGCGCTCAAGAGGCATCTCGAAGAAAGGTCCTTCAATCTCCTCCTTGCCGTCAAGCGGCTGTCCCAGAGGATTCACCACCCTGCCGAGCATGTTCTCGCTGACATTGATAGATGCTATACGTCCGGTGCGGTGTACTGTCATGCCTTCCTTGATACGGTCGGTAGGTCCAAGCAGAATGGCACCTACATTGTCCTCTTCAAGGTTCATGACTATGGCGCGAATGCCGTTGTCAAATTCGATAAGCTCATCGGCCTGGGCATTCTTGAGACCGTAGATACGGACCACGCCGTCACTCACCTGCAGAACGGTACCCACCTCCTGGAAATGGACCGATGTGTCTATGCCGCGCAGCTGTTCAAGCAGCACGCCACTCACTTCGCTTGCCTTTATTCCGTTTGCCATTATATGATTCTGTTGTTCTTTTCAATCAGTTCTTTTCGTATTCTCTCAAGCTGCGATGCCACGCTGGCGTCAAGCCGGTAGCCGTCAACCGACAGTATGAAACCGCCCTCGATGCGCGGGTCGACAGTGTAGCTCCATTCGGGCGTTCCCTTGGTCACCCTTGCAACAAGAGCGGCCAGTCTTGCCCTGTGGTCCTCCTTCTCAGGAACAGCTGTCACCAGACTCACAGGCACTATTCCGTAATGCCTGCGATACCTGTCAATATAGGCCGATGCCATGAAAAGCAGCATGTCCTCACGCTGGGAACGCAGTACCAGCTGCAGGAAATCGCGCGTCACCTGACACGGCGGTTCCTTGCTGTCCGTTATTGCCGTTTCCAGCAGGCTCTGCTTTACCTGAAGGCTCACAGTCGGGTCGGCAAGCCGTTCATGGATCTCATGAATGGATGACATGCGGTCCCGGAGAACGGTCATTTCGTTATAGACCGTTCCGTCCTGACCCTTCTCGAGAGCATATTCGAGCAGAGCCTTCGCATACCTTGCCGCTACCGTTCCGGTGTTCATACTCCTTTTTCAGCGTCGTCAATCATACGTTCAATCATCTCTATCTGTCCGTCACCGGTTCCCAGCTGGTCACGCAGCACACGCTCGGCCACCTGACACGACAGCTCGGCCACCTGACGGCGCAGACCGCGCAGCACCTCGTCCTTTTCCTGACGAATCTGCTCACGGGCCTCGGAAATGATTTTCTCACCTTCTTCACGGGCACGCTGCTGGGCATCGGCCACAATCTCATCGCGGCGGTCCGATGCATCCTTCAGGATACGGGCCCTTTCAGCCTTTGTCTCCTTCAGAAGGTCATTGCACTCTTTCTCTATGCCTGCAAGACGTTCATTGGCCTTTTTGGCAGCGTCAAGCGACTTGTCAATGTAGTCACTGCGCCTGTCCACCATATCGGTTATCATGGGGAAGCCCCACTTGACCAATATGAAGAACACAATGCCGGCTGCAATCAGCATCCAGATCAGTGTCCCGACTTCAGGAATCAGCAGGTCCATTTATTTGGGAATTGCCATCAGACAAACAACGACTGCAAGAAGTGAGACACCTTCCATGAAGGCACCGATAAGAATCATCGATGAACGGATATCACCTGCAGCTTCCGGCTGGCGGGCAATTGACTCCATTGCTGCCTGACCTATCTTGCCAAGTCCGAGAGCGGCACCGATTACTGCAATGGCTGCTCCGAGAGCAACACCTGCGTTACCAAGAGCTGCACCTGCGGCAGCCTGTAAAAATGATGCTAATAACATAATCGTAAATATTTAATTGTTAGTAATCTCCTTTTTCTTTTCCCCGTCATGTTCCTGTCTGGACAGTCCTATGAACACGGCTGACAGCATTGTGAACACGTATGCCTGAATGTACGCCACCAGCAGTTCCAGACAGTTCATGAAAATCATGAAGAACAGTGACACTCCTGTCATGGTTGTTCCAATGACCGGTCCCATATTCGCTGTTATGAAGATGACGCATGTCAATGCCAGTATTATGCAGTGTCCCGCGGTTATGTTGGCGAACAGACGCACCGTCAGGGCGAAAGGCTTGGTGAATATGCCTACCAGCTCAATCAGCGGAAGCAGTGGAAGCGGTGCCTTCAGAAATATGGGCACATCGGGCCAGAGTATTTCCTTCCAGTATTCGCGGTTTCCGAAAATGTTTACGGTAAAGAAGGTAATGAGTGCCAGGAACAGGGTCACGGCTATATTGCCTGTCACGTTTGCACCTGCCGGGAATATGGGAATCAGTCCCATGATGTTGCTCAGCAGTATGAAGAAGAACATCGTGAGCAGCAGCGGAGCATAACGTCTGTAGTCCTTGCCGATTGACGGTTTGATGACATCGTCTACAATCATGGCTACCACATACTCTATCAGTCCCACAAAACCGCGGGGAGCGGCATCGGTCTCCTTATGATTCCTGTACCAGCGTCCAGTACACATTATTATAATGCACAGCAGAAGGCAGTTTATGATTACCCCCAACGCGACTTTCGTAAGTGAAAGGTCAAGCGGCTTGAGTTCCGTTCCGTCAGGAAGAGTCTCGACCAGTTTGCCTGCAAAGGCACCTTCATCGCTTATATGGAAACCGTCATAGCTGCCGTTCTCTTCCAGCTTGTCCGACATGAAGAAATGCCAGCCGCTAACCTTGCTGTAGAGTATTACCGGAAGGTCAATTATGTAATCCCTGCTGTTTGTACTGAACACATGCCATTCATAGGAATCCTTCAGATGTCCGAAAATGATGCCCTGGACATCGACTTCCTCATTATCCCTGGCCATCATGGGAATGAAGGTCAGCAGCATGGTCAATATGGCAATGAACTTCTTCAAGACTTCTTCTCCCCTTTAATGAAATGAATGGTTTCGTACATCATAATCACAATGTAGAAAACTGTAAACGTGACAGCAGAAGGCAGTACATTCTCCCTGTCCGTCAGGAACAGCATGAATATGAATATGACCGCCAGAAACATCTTGATCATTCTGTATTCCATGAAGAAGAATGACCTGTCACGGTTCTTTTTCTGACAGACACGCTTCAACAGGAACATCAGTCCAAGTGTCAGGCAGAAGAACAGCGGCATCAGGTACAGTGCTGCAGGAACCCCGGCCGGAGCAAAGTGCTTGAGCACAAGTCCGGCCACTACAGTCAGCAGCACAACCAGCACCAGATATGCTATGACAAAACGCCTTTCCCTGTTCATACTCTAGTCAATGCAAACTGAAACCACATTGTCCTTCACCTCAACGAATCCACCGTTTGAAACGTACTCGCTGGCAACGTCATCAATCCTGCATATCACCTTACCCTTTTCCAACGATGAGATGATAGGAGCATGTCCCGGCAGTACGGTAAAACTGCCTACTGTGCCGGGAAGCGTTATGCTGTCGGCCTCTCCATCAAAAAGGAGCTGTGACGGTGTGAGTATGCGGACGTTGAGCATATTACGTTATTCTGATATTTCTCCAAGCAGTTTCCTGCCCTTTTCAAAGGCTTCCTCAATGGTTCCCACGTTCATGAACACCTGCTCGGGCAGTTCATCGCATTCGCCGTCAAGAATCATGTTGAAGCCGCGTATGGTATCCTCAATGCTGACCATTACTCCGGGAACACCGGTGAACTGTTCGGCCACATGGAACGGCTGCGAGAGGAAACGCTGCACGCGGCGTGCACGTGCCACGGTCAGCTTGTCCTCATCGGACAGTTCGTCCATACCAAGAATCGATATGATGTCCTGCAGTTCGTTGTAGCGCTGCAAAATCTGAATCACGCGCTGGGCCGTATCGTAATGTGCCTTGCCGACAATGTTCGGATCAAGGATACGTGAGGTCGATTCAAGCGGATCGACTGCCGGATAGATACCCAGTTCGGCAATCTTTCTGGAAAGCACCGTGGTGGCATCCAGATGCGAGAATGTAGTGGCCGGAGCCGGGTCGGTAAGGTCATCGGCCGGAACATATACAGCCTGGACCGATGTGATTGAACCGTGCACGGTCGATGTGATACGCTCCTGCATCTTACCCATCTCGCTGGCCAGTGTAGGCTGATAACCTACGGCACTCGGCATACGTCCCAAAAGGGCCGATACCTCACTGCCTGCCTGAGTGAAACGGAAAATGTTGTCTATGAAGAAGAGGATATCGCTGTACTGGCCGTCACTGCCCGCTCCGTCACGGAACGACTCGGCAACAGTAAGTCCGGAAAGTGCTACAGACTGACGTGCCCCTGGAGGTTCGTTCATCTGACCGTAGACAAGCGTAGCCTGTGACTTTGCCACCTCATTATAATCTACCTTCGACAGATCCCATTCGCCGCGGGCCATGCTCTCCTTGAAAGCGTCACCGTAACGTATTACGCCTGACTCTATCATCTCACGCAGCAGGTCGTTACCCTCACGGGTACGCTCTCCCACTCCGGCGAACACCGAGAAACCGTTATTCTTCTTGGCAATGTTGTTGATGAGCTCCATGATGAGCACGGTCTTGCCCACACCAGCACCGCCGAAAAGACCAATCTTACCGCCCTTGCAGTAAGGTTCCAGCAGGTCAATGACCTTGATTCCGGTAAACAGCACCTCCTCGACCGTTGACAGTTCCTCAAACTTTGGAGGTTCACGGTGAATCGGGAATGCACCCTGCATGTCCAGTTCCATAAGGTCGTCTATGGGTGCGCCCACGACATTCATCATGCGACCCTTGATCTGCTTGCCGACCGGCATGGTTATTGGGCTGCCCATAGGAGTGGCCGTCATGCCGCGGTACAGACCTGTTGTCAGGTCCATGGCCACGCATCGGACCATATTCTCACCTATATGCTGCTGAACTTCAATCACTAGCCTGCGGCCGTCATCGCGAATCACCTCAAGGGCATCGTGTATTGACGGCAGACTGTCCTTGCCGCCTTCAAACGCGACATCGACAACCGGTCCAATAATCTGGCTGATATGTCCTGCCTGTGCTGTCATACCTTTATTTGTTTGAATCGCGAATTTATAAAATTTTGACTAAAGGAGAGTTTAAAAATTCATATTTTTGCAGATACTATGATACTTAACGAAACACTTCTTATTGTTCTGCAACTAGTTGCGGGTTTTATTCTCCTTCTTTTCGGAGGCGATTGGCTGGTTGATTCAGGCGTTGCCATTGCACGCCGGTTCAAAATATCCCCATTGGTCATAGGTCTGACCATAGTTGCATTCGGAACATCGGCCCCAGAATTATTGGTCAGCACAATATCGGCCATTGAAGGCAATTCCGGCATTGCCATGGGAAATGTAATAGGCTCGAACATTGCCAACATAGGTCTCATTCTGGGTCTGACCGCACTGATATGCCCCATAACGGTGACTGGCATGAAGGACGTGACATCAAACGGCCTCATTATGATCGGGGCTTCGGTCCTGCTTCTGGTCCTGGCACTGAACGGCAGCATTTCACGAATTGAAGGCATTCTGCTGTTCCTGCTCATTGTGGCCTACACCATAGTTTCAATCCGCAACGGCCGCAGGAACGAAAGCCCGGTTTCGGACAACATGGATGCCAACAGTGCTGCCGATGCAAAGTCCGATAGCCCAATGCGCCCGCTGGCAGCATTCCTACTGCTCATCCTTTCATGTGCAATGCTCAGCTACGGAGCAGACCTTCTGGTCAAGGGCGCATCAAGTCTGGCCAGCACACTTGGAGTGAGCGATAAGGTGATAGGACTTACGGTAGTGGCATTCGGAACCAGTCTGCCGGAGCTTGCCGCATCGGTTGCCGCAGCCCTCAAGAAGCAGATGGACATTTCAATAGGCAACATAATAGGCTCCAACATTTTCAACATTCTGTGCGTACTGGGAGTTTCCTGTTCAATCACCCCTATCACGTTCCAGTTCAGCACCTACCTCAGAGACCTTATTATAATGCTGGCTTTCGCCATTGCGCTGCTTCTCATGACAAGCCCGTGGAAAAAGACAGGCCGTCTGTCACGCCTGTCCGGTCTGATCCTGTTCCTGGGCTACGCCGCCTACGCCTGGTCGCTGTTCTGAAACAGGGGCTTCACTCTTCAAGTGTTTCAATGTAAAAGCTGACGGGACGGAAACCGTCATTGCAGCTTATCATGGCGCTGTAGGGGTTCTTCATCCAGCCGTCATAAAAATTGCCCTCACCTCTGGCCAGAGCCTGCACGAACTCGGACATCGTCTTCCATGCCTCGGGACACATGCCGGACGGACACTGGCCGTCAACGCTTATCCATGTCTGTCCTTCAACAACATCACAGCTGTGTTCAATGGGGTTTTCGTACTCAGCCATCAGATCATCGTACTGGACTTTTCTGACGGCGCAAATCTTCACTTTCTTCATAAGGCTGCATTTGATGACGTTATTGCAAAAATATAAAAAAACAGGAAAGACTCCACTGCATGTTTTACAATAGAATATGCATAAGCACTGCGGAATAGCAATTATTAATTTACAACACCAAACTTTGGTTTCCTGAAAAGACTTATCTTTACGAAAAAATCGATATGGGGAAAAATAAGAAATCAGGCAAACAGACCACAAAGCCAGTAAGTCCGGAAGCATATATACGAAAAAAAGCAAGACAGTTGCCTATATACAAATGCTTCAAATCCGTCAATTCATTTGAAGACAGGGAAATGAGCATCATAGTGATAAGGAAACACCCGCAAGGGACATATACCCTTGGTGCCTATATGATTGACAAGTGGTGTTTCGGAGTAAAGGATTCGTTATGGTGCTTCAATATCGAAGAGAACGAAATGAATGATTTTTTGTCTATGTTCAAAGAGAGATTGGACTCTCTTGATGAGATAGATTATGTTGAAGCACACAACTGGGTATATGGAGCAGTGGCATTTGCAGATGAGGCAGGTATGAAACCCTGCAAGGATTTTTCACTCACACAGTATATTCTTGCCGAGGATGATGAAAACGTGGAACTGCGGGAATATGAATTCGGTCGTGACGGCAAATACTGTCTTTTGACAAAGAATCGCGAAGAGGCGGCCAGATACATTCCCATCCTCGACCATAATCTTGGCAAGGGCAATTATTCCGTTGAGACGGGGTTGTTTGGAGATGATGAAATTTGGGATGACGAGGATACTGGATTCCCGTTTAAAATTACGCCACCTATGGAATATGCATACCAAGGCGGCGAATACCCCAAGAAGGTGACACTGAATTGCCCCGAACTGAAAGAAAAAATGAGAAAAGACCTTTATGACTTCTCGGATGAAGATATTGACTGGGTGCAGTCACTTCCGGAAGATAAATTGCGGGCTGACCTCCAGAGTCTTGTCCTATACGAACTTGGCAGACAATGGGGCAAATCTGCGGGAGAACTGGATGACGAAGCACCGGATGATTGGTGCGTACTAAGCAATTCACTTGTGTTCCTGACAAACGTAGCCACCGTGAACGAAACACTTCCGGTAGTTCTTGAAGTGATGAGGCAGTCATCAGAGTTTCGGGAATACAATTTCGGAGATGCCTCAGATTTATTGCTTGACCCCGTCTTGTGCGCTCTCGTCAAGGATAATCCGCGTTTGTTGAAATCGTTTCTATTGGAAAAAGGATTGAGTCCGGAATTCAAATCATCTGTTTTGGAACTGCTTGAACATATTGCAAGGAACTGTCCGGAAATCAGACAGGAAATCATAGACATGACTGTGGAACTGCTGAAGGAATACAAGGCAGACCTGTCAGAACGAACCATTTGCGACGGTACTGTAACAGCATTCGCAATAGGGATTCTCGTGAGCCTGGGCGATATCGAACATCTACCGCTTATTGAAGAGATCTACGCCACCAATCTCGTTGATGAAGTGTGTGAAGGCCACATTGATGAAGTCCGAAGAAGCATCCGAAATCCCTGGTCTGCATTCCCTCTTCCCGCAATGGATCCTCGTGATTTACGTGACACATTAAGACACCGTTTCCCCCGGAAATAATAACACATCGGGTGCAGGTCGAATAGATTTGTATGAAATAGTAGTGGTAAATATCCGAAATGGAAACAGTCGTGAATCGGAACAGGAAATATAGTTTAAACAGTTATGAAGAAAACCACATTCTCAATGTTGATGCTCATCGCAGCATTGGTGCTTTCAGTGTCATGCAGTAACGATGACGTCAACCCAACTCCAGGATCAAATAATCGCGAAACGTTTTATGTCGGTGAAGGCGGCACGCCAGTACCGAATCCCGTAAACAGCCAGTTCTGCAAGCAGGACAAAGCCGGGGAAACCCTGGAGTCAATCCGCCACATAGCCGGACTGGTGTATAGAATGGATTACCTCTCTCCAAGTATGATGGACGAATTCGTGGAAGCTGACATTCGCAGCGACAGTCAAAGAGATTCGCTCATCAATGAATGGTATTTCACCCCGGAGGGATGGGAAAGTCCCATGGATTATTCAGGATTTTGCTCGGGATTCGTATGCAGGAACGAGAAGGGTGACCTGCTGTTCTGCCGCAACTTTGACGGCTCCTGCGGCGACTGTCTTGCCGTGTTCGACAGAATCAACGGATACAAAAAGGTGATGCTGACAGCACCTTTCTACAATTCACAATTATATTGGTCGGACAATGCCCTTAGCAACGGAACCTCTTCCTTGCACAGACTTATGCGTCAGCCTTTCGTGGCTATGGACGGAATGAACGAATACGGACTGTGCTACGGTGCATTCCAGCTGTCATCCCTTTCTACTGCATATCCAGACTCGGAAAAGGCAATGAACAATCCGGATGACCTTAGCCAGAACACTGGCAAGAATGCCATATACCCCGCATTGTTCCACAATATGATGCTTTCCCGATGCAAGACCGTGAAAGAGGTGGAGACAATGCTATCTCAATATGATATGGTAGGAATTGTTCCTACCCTCAACGTGCACTGGCTCATTGCCGATGCCACAGGTGACTGGGCCATTTTCGAGTACTGGAAGAACGAGCTGCACGTTTACCGCGAGGATGACCTGAAAAAGCCGGAGATGTTGGGAAAGCCGGAGGTGGCATACGAGTGGTTCTCCATTGAAAACTATTACAGGAACCCTGAACTTGTGGCAACATACGAGTCTGATTCCTGGCAAACGTACTACAGCCCGAAGACTCGCATTAAACACATGATGGATGCCTACAAACCCGTCATGACACTGGAAGAGGCTCTGGCTTGCAGCCAGGAGGGTATATTCTCTCTCGAAGCAGGTTATGAAGACCAGCTGACCAACTGGTCATGCATATACAACCCCAAGGAGCTCACGATACATTTCTACAACAGAAATGATACATCCAAACTGTATATCATTGATTTGAAAAAAGACTTGAAGTAAAAATATCTTCAGGACACTTCCAATTCCTGCAGCATCTGTATCAGTTCCCTGACATCATCGTCTGACAGACGATTGTCGCTGATGAATGTGTTGAGCAGCGATTTGGCGGAACCGTCAAACAGGCTGTCCTTCAGGTTCTTGAGCGTCCAGCGGGTGTATTCGCCTTTCTCTATCAGCGGATAGAACACGTGTTTCTTGCCCTCCTGCCTGTGC
>JAZUEH010000123.1:0-9307 GCA_045640065.1 Bacteroidaceae bacterium | reverse complement strand
TTCCTTTCCGGACTCGTGAGTTCGTAAGCATCCATAAGTTTTGTATTTGATCCATTACAAATTTATGGATGCTTTATTTTACCCTCAGGTGGGGGATTTAACTTTTCCGAAATTGGGGGATGCAAAATTACCGATTACACCATTTGAAGAAGCCGCGGTGAGTGGATAGCCGCCTTTCGCTCACGGGACGGGAATACGTTCCCTCGCAGGACCTCGCAGGACCTCGCGGGACCTCGCGGTGAGCAATCCCACGGGATTCACTCACGGGCGGACCCCTCCCTATCGTCCATGATAGTCACATGTTTGTCACATTTTTGGGGAGGAGGCTAGGCACATTTTTTTTGGAAAATCTTCAATAACGCATTTAATGTCAGTGCGTTGGATAGGTTTACTTGAATGCACATTTTTGGTGTCCGCATTCAGGCCACGTAATTTTGTCCCAGAATCCTTTCCGGATAGGGCCCATCCGGCAGGACTCCAGAACATTTACGTATTAAACCACATTTCATCATGACCAAAAAGGTTTATAAGAAAGTCAATCTGACATGCATTTTCCAGGATGGCGACAATGATGGCCAGCCCGCAGTGGTCTCAGGCATGTTGAGCCCCACCGATGGCGGAATGCTCTTTCAGGAAACACTCCCACGCAGACGAGCCAGCCGCAATGCCCGACTCTATGAAGGGACCCAAGTATCGGTTGTCCGACGCAAGGACGGTTTCTACTATCCCCTGCTCAAGTCCATCAGACCCATGGAACTGAAGGACAAGGAATCATTGGTCTTCAAGATCTACTGCGAACTTACCGAAGCACTTGATTCAATCGAATAATCAGTACGACCATGTCAGTTCATCTTATCTATTGCCAGAACGGTGCCAAATACATGCGCCCCGTATCAACCCCGGAGGAACTGCGTCAGCTTCGTGACTCTGAGCGCCAGCAGCAGCTGGTGGCTCAGGTCCGGGGAGGTGCTTCGACAAGTGCTGCAAAGGCTGCCGCCAAGCGCCAGCTCCTTCAGTTCAACTATTCCTGCCTCCCGAACCAGGACGGCACTCTCAAATCCAGTACCCGCCTGTCCGGCTCTGTAGGCATGGACATAGACATCCATCGTGAAGAGAACGAGTCCGATGCCGAATTCCAGACCCGCCTGTCCGAACTGGAGAAGAAACTGCTTAGTCAGGCTGGAACCCTGCAGATACTACTTCTGGAGCGCTCCGCCTCAAAGGGCTATCATGTGGTCCTGAAGCGCAGGCCGGATCTCACACAGGAACAGAACCTGCAACTCTACTCACAGCTTCTGGGCGTACAGTTCGATGAAGCCGCCAAGGACCATACCAGGGTATTCTTTGCCAGTACCGCCAGTCCCCAAGACCTGCTCTATCTGAGCCCGGAGCTATTTGACAACGAAACGGAGTACGAAAGTTCCAATGTTCCAAGTTCCAATGTTCCAAGTTCCAAGAATCCAGAATCCACAACAGAAGCCACGGCCCCCATAAGCCCTACACCCTCGACCTTCCCCGCCGACTACGACGGCATACCCTACCCGTTGCTGGTCGAGGCCCTTGCCGAGCAGCTTGGCGGAGTGCCGGTACACGGAAGCCGCAACAATTTCCTGTTCTCCATGGCCTGTCATCTGCGTTATGTCTGCAATGACGATCCGGCTTGGATTCGCAAGGTACTGCCCACTTACGGTGAGGATTCAGAACGTGTGTTCCACACCATCCGGAGTGCCTGCAGCCGTGCTCAGAGCCGCAACATGCCGGCCTTGGTACAGAGAGCAATCTCGGTAGCCAGAAGCCGGACCTCACTCGACTCCCAGCCTTCATCCCTCAACCCGGTCAGCGGAGCGACTCCTCCCGAGATGCCCAAGCGGCTGCCCGAACTCATCTCACTGCTGGTCTCCAAGGTTGACCCCATGTACCGGCCGGCTGTGGCTCAGGCGGTGTTCCCGCCTCTGGGTGCCCACCTGCATGGAGTGCGCACACGCTACATTGACAACTCAATCAACGACCTGGGCGGCTTCATGTCTATCCTCATGGCCAGGCAGAGTATCGGAAAGGGTTCTATCAACATGCCCATCGAACTCATCATGGAGGACATCCGCCAGCGCGATGAGCTGAGCCGTGAAAAGGAAAAGCTGTGGAAGCAGCAGTGCAAATCGACCAAGGCCAACGAGATGAAACCCGCCCGTCCCGAAGATCTGAGCGTACAATACCTCATGAGCAACATGACCAATGCGGCTCTGGTCCAGCGGCTGATCGATGTAAAGGCTGCAGGCGACAGATTCCTCTATGTCAAGATGGACGAGATTGAGCTTCTGGACCAGATCAGGGCAACAGGAGGCGCCTCGGCATCGGAACTCATAAGACTTGCATTCACCCAATCCTATTATGGCCAGGAACGTGTGGGAAACGACTCGGTCACGGGTACGCCACCGCTGCGCCTGAACTTCAACGCCTCCACCACCATACCGGGAGGTCGGGCTTACTTCAAGAAGGGACTCACCAACGGTACGCTGAGCCGGGTCACATTCGCCACCATTGTAAGACCTCTGGACAAACGCGGCATACCCCGCTTTGGCGAATATGACGAAGATTTCAGGCGTCAGCTCCAGCCCTACATAGACAACCTCAATGCAGCCTCAGGGCTCATCGAGTGCCGACAGGCGGAATGCATGGCAGAGCGCATCATGGAGGAGAACGCCGACCTTGCCGAACTCAGCGATGACGACATCTTCGAGATTCTCTCGTTCCGTGCCAACCGCATTGCATATGACAAGGCCATGCTGCTCTACATAGCCCACGGATACCAGTGGAGCCGCGAGATAGCCGACTTTTGCCAATGGTCAGAGCAATACGACATGTGGTGCAAGCTGCACTTCTACGGCCAGCAGATGCGTGAGCAGTCCTGTCTGGAACAGATGCCTGCCGTATCCGGCCCTCAGAACATGCTTGAGCTGCTTCCTGACCGATTCTCCAAGCAGGATCTGCAAGCCGTCCACCGTGCCCAAGGACATGACGGCAACGTGATGCAGGTCATCTACACCTGGACGCGACGAGGCTACATAGAACAAGACTATAACACCCAGGAATACATCAAGACTCCACAGTATCATGAAAAGCATAAATCAGTAATAGGATAAACAATATGGAAATAGAACTCAAACGATACCGCCACACAATAAACAATTGTGCCAGGCCTGTAAAAGTGATTGACGGAATTCTTTACATTGATGGCGTCAGGATATGCGATACGGCAGAGCATGCTTGCCATTGTCTCCCCGATGGCAGCTACCATGTAGTCATGGTCAAATGCCATCAACACGCGCGCAAGATGCCGGTGGTGAAGCCTGATGGTCCGATGATGAGGACTGGTGAGAATTTCCCCAAATGCCATGACTGCAGGAAACTGTTCTGCGTTTCGGACAATACTGTCATGCCACGGTACTGTCCCCAGCTCTGCCCTGGCAATGGTGTCCACGGGCGGACCGATGGGGCCATCATTCTGGGAACCTGTATAGCCCCCGGATGCCTGAAGCTCTCCAAGGAGGCTTTCAATTCCCTCTACGAACGTATCCGCAAAAGCGAGGAAAGAGGGAACGTGACTACCCTTGTCATTTCAACAGTATCTGGAAACCATTTACCGTCATGAAACCATTTGCCATCATGAAAAGGTTCATCATCCCGATTCTTTCAGTCATTTCAGTTTTCAGTTGTTCAGCGCCACGGCACATCACCCAAGCGGTCCGGGACATCAGGCATGATTCGGCATCGGTCTGGAACATCAGGTACGACAGCATCTATGTCTATCAGTCCCACGAAAGCGAATACCGCCCTGACACGGTCTTCATAAAAGATGTGTCCGTGGAATACCGATACCGGATGCTCAGGGACACAGTCCGCATAGTCACGCGCGACTCCATCCCCTACCCGGTCACCATTGTGGAGACCAGGGAGACGGCAAGGCCACTGACACGGTTCGACCGCATGACACGCTTCTCATTCTGGCTGCTCATGGGAACAGCAGCAGCCTTCCTGTTCATCAAGACAAGACGAGTATTAAAAAAACATTGAACAATGACAAACCTGCAACTTACCGAACATTTCAACCTCATCGAATTTGAACGCTCATCGACCGCCCTGGCGTGCGGCATTGACAACAGCTGTCCGCGCCAGTACATTCCGGTCCTGAAGCAACTGTGCGAGACCATTCTTGAACCGCTCAGGGCTTTCGCGAATTCCCCCATAGTGATTTCCTCAGGTTACCGCTGCAATACCCTCAACATCAAGGTGGGCGGCGTCTATGCCAGCCAGCACACCATCGGCGAGGCGGCCGACATCAGGATCCCGAAGGCCAGCTACTCCGAGTGGGGCGATGACGAGCCCCACACCGACAAGGAAATCCTGGCCCGATGGTTCGACTGGATTGTGGACAACACGGACTTTGACCAGGCAATAGTGGAGCCCGCCAACGGCAAGGATTTCTGGATTCACGTCTCGTGCCGGAAGAACGCCGCCAAGAACCGTCACCAGGTGTTGCGTCTCACCAAACGCCCCTAGTATCCCCCACCGCGGTGAGTGAATCACGGCAATCCACTTACCGCGGTGGAACAGAGCCGCCACGGCTAAAGCGGTGGAACAGAGCCGCCACGGCCGGTATGGCGGGGATGTGCCGGGCCTTGCGTTCCGTGACCGACGTGCGCGTCACTGCGGCCGGGTCCGCGGAACTCGCTTCGCTCAGACAGCCGCGGCCCTTTCCGGCCTCCGTTCCTTCACGCTTTTCCGGTCACTCCACGATGGCCCGTCCCATTCCCCGCCACACCGTCCTTTGAGTGGCGGTTTCCGTTCCACCGAATGCATCCGGCACTTCATTCCGTGAGTGGAAGGCGCGGGATTGCTTACCGCGAGGGCACGTATTCCCGTTCGTGAGCGGATGGCGGCCATCCACTCACCGCGGCTCCTCAAATGGTCAACCCGTGAGTAAAACCAGCGGGATTGCTCACCGCGATGGAACGTATTCCCATTCCGTGAGTGGATGGCGGCAATCCACTCACCGCGGCTCTCCAAATGGTCTGCTCGTGAGTGAAACGCGCGGGATTGCTTACCGCGAGGGCACGTATTCCCGTTCCGTGAGTGGAATGGGGCGAGCCACTCACTGCGGGAATTCAAATGGTCTGCTCGTGAGTGAATCCCGCGGGATTGCTTACCGCGAGGGAGCGTATTCTCGTTCCGTGAGTGGATGGCGGCAATCCACTCACCGCGCTCTTCAAATGGCCTGCCCGTGCGTAAATACCGCGGGATTGCTTACCGCGAGGTCCAGCGAGGGAGCGTATTTCCATTCCGTGAGCGAAACGGGGATTTACTTTTTCTTGGGATTTGACGAAATGAAACATAAAGCAGACCCCTGAATGGGATCTGCTTTGAAAATATTTTTTTTCCGTCTGTTTTTTTCCGTCTGTTATTTTCCGTCTGTTATTCGCAGTCGGTTACGAGACGGACGGTCAAGCCTGTCTTAGTAGACATGTTAAGAACCATAATATCGCCATCTGATTGATACATTTCCGTCATATAGGCATATCCTTCATTTTCGTCGTTATATGTTGACGACCAATAGCGGCCGCGTGTTCCAAGCATGAGGACATTATCACCCGGATTGGTAGAAAAACAACTGCGCTGACCGGAACATGGAAGGAAGAGAAGGTCATCTTCTTCTATCTCTGATGCAGTATATTCAGTTTTACCTGCTGCCAATGACACTCCATCCGGAGCTATCACAAAACCGTCAACATCATTTACAGTAACCACTCGCTCTTCATGATTATCAAACAGATACTGCCACTCAGCATTGCTGAGTACATAATAAATCGCTTTTGTACCATCGACCGACACTTTGTGGCTTTCATCACAGAAGATATAGCTTCCTGAATTAGTTGTTCCGACTGCATCGGCCACGTTGTCGGACCATGTGAAATGAGATACGTGGGAAAGATCATAAGTGCTGCAGTAATCCCACTGATCAGACTCGAAATGCAGTGCATTCGATGCGTCTGCCCACAGGTTGCCCTTGGAGAACTGGACCTTCTTGGTGGCGCTGACACTGAACTTGCCGGGAAGTGGTTCCGGAGCGGCAACAGGTGCAGAATATTCCTTCACAAGACGGATGGCATAACCTGAGTCGCGCCATGTGTTGTCCGGCGAAATGTCCTCTGGCGTGAAGCCATAATAATCAGCAAAGCTGGCATCCTCCTCGTCTTCTAAAAATAATGAAGCGGACCAGTAACAGCTCTGTGTCTCAAAATCGCCCATCTCGTCTGCCGTCATGCGCTGACCGGCGAATGGCAGGAATACAAGACCGTCCGCCTCTGCTGACGGCCACTCTGTTGCATCATATTTCTCCTTGAGAGTTCCGGCATAGTTGTCAGGAGCAATTACCCAGCCTTTCCTTCCTGCGACTGTAGCAAATGAACATTTGCCGTCTCTGCCAAGCAGGTATTCCCACTCTTCGTTGGACATTGTGAACCATGTATCGCTCTCGCCGTTGGCGGTAAAACCATTGGCATTGGTGAAGAGCACATCATCTGGAAGCATATTATCGTAAAACTCATCGTCAACTTCACCGGCACAGGCTGTCCCGGATTCCGGGGTCCAGAAGAAATGGGACACGTGTGATTCGTTCCACTGGTCGTCATACATAAGCTGACTGCCTTCGAACTGGAAGGAACTGCCGTTCCAATACATGTTACCCCTGGAGAATACAACTTTCTTGCTGTCGCTGACGCTGAACACCCCAGGAAGGACTCCGTCAGCAAACGGCTCAGTGTAGTCCTTGACTGAGAATTTGGCAGTCGTGATAGCACTGCGCTCAACAACAAGACTATTGCCTGCCTTCATCGACTTCTTGAACACCTTGCCGTCCAATGTGTTGAATGTAATGGTTGTTCCGGTATATTCACCAGCCGGAACAGCGATGTAGAAATCCTTGGCGATGCCCTCGTCGATTGTCACGCCGTTTCCGCTGTAAAGAGAGATGGACTCATCGAGTTCGCTTGCACTTACTGTGACACTGTTGACAATTACCGGCTCCGGCTGACCTGTTGCATCGACTGTGAGGCGGAGAATGCCGCCCTCGTTCTTGAACGTTATTGATTCCGGCACCTGGAGGTCAGAAACTGTCACGCTGGCCTTCATAGGATAGTTTGTGAAAAGCCCGTCCACGTTGTAGTTCTGTGCTGCAGGCCATGTGCCGTCGTAAGTGGATGGGTAGTAAACGGTAAAGGTCCCGTTCTGGAGTTTCTTGAGCTGTGTGGCTGAGCAAGTGAACTTGCCGCTCCTGGTGCCTGCACCTTCGGAAAGGGTGAAGGTCGCGTTGCCGATCTTGAACGAGTCCCCTGTAGTCCACACAACATCGTAGCCTTCGGTATCGTTGCCTGAGAGGGACGTCTTTGTGGCATTGTCCTCGATGATGGCGGATATTGTGACAATGTCATCCTCCCCGTATATGGAAAGTTCCTTGTCGCAGGAAGCCATCAGGAATGTCGAGACAACTGCGGCCAGTGTGAATATTGCTTTTTTCATAATTTTATCTGTTTATTATCAGTCAGTAACAAGTCGGACTGAATATGCCATGTTTTTGTTGAACCATTCGGTGTTTATTCCACCAAGATAGAGACGAAGTGAATAAGCGTAATTTTTATCCTGAGCGTATGTATCAGAAGACCAGTAGAATCCATATAAGCCATTACTCTTTACGGATTCATCTTCGTAATGGTTGCGATATCCTGCCAGTGGAATGCAGACGGCACCTGCCGCCTCAGCTTCCGCCCAGGATGCAGCATCGTAACTGCCTTGTATCGGATTTGCTTCAAGATCCCAGCAGTCAGGTACTATTACTACGCAAGCTTCTCCGCATACAGAGACAGGTGATCCGCCACCGTAGCAACGTCCCTTGCGGGAATTTGTGCTTGATGGAATCTGATCAAAAAGATACATCCATTCCTTATGCGTGAGCAGACGCCAGGTGTCGGTGCCGGCAACGCTGAATTTGCCATCGGCGAAGAACCTGGATGCCACTTTTCCATCATATGTCAGGGCAACGGCGCCTGCAGCAGTGCCGCTCCACATGAAGTGCGAGATATGACTCTCGTCCCTTGATGACGCCGAATCATACTGATGTTCTTCGAGGTGGAGATTCTCTTCTCCGGGATTGTCGGATGTGTCGCACCACAGATTGCCCTTGGAGAAAAACACTTGCTTGGAGTCGCTGACGCTGAATAAATGCATTATTGCGCCAGGAATGCTATTGAACTCATTGAAGGTCAGTGATGCTGTGGTAATGCCGCTGTGTTCGATGACAAGATTTTTTGATGTCATCTTCTTGGAACTTGAGACAAAGCAGGACTTCATTGTGACCACCACATTGCTGAAACTTCCTTCCGGCATAGGAATATTGAACACCGCTCCGTCATCTGTCAGAGAAAGTCCGGATGAACCGTTGGCACAATTGACATAGATGTCGTCCATACCGTCCGCTCTGACGGTGATGCTCATTGCTTCATAAGGCTCCGTACTTCTGGCGTGAAGCCTGAGAATACCGCCTGCATTCTTGAACTTGATAGGAGAGATTTCCCCGTTGCTTACTGTAACCGTGGCCTTCATCGGATAGTTCGTGACGGCTCCGGATGAATAATCGTTTACAGTAGGAAAGGTCCCGTTATACGTTGATGGAAAATAGATTGTGTATTTGCCATCGGACGGAACCGTTCCTTCGAACTTGCCCATTGAAGAGCCTTCACCTTCGACAAGTGTAAAAACGTTGCCTCCGATTTTGAATGAGTCACCGTCACTCCATACAACATCATATCCGTTTGTGTCGTCTCCGTCAAGGGCTGTTCTGGTCAAGCTACTTTCGGTTGCGGCTGTAATTACAATCTTGTCGCCCGGTGTATTCCCGGGCCCGGCAATTTCCTTGTCGCAGGAGGACATTGAAAATACTGCTGCGATGGCAACTATTGCGGTGATTATCTTATTCATAGAACAGTCCTCCTTATTCCCAATCGTCATCATTATAACTGTTTACACTCATACCGAACTTCTCAGTGCCTACACTCTGGCAGAGAACACCCTGCACGTTAACCTCAACCACCTTGGACTGGGGTGCCATGTAATTCTTTGTCTTGCCCTGAAAAAAGTTGAATGGATTAATACCTATCCCTGCTCTAGGTTGAGCACATTGTGTCTTATCCCTGGGTTCGGTTGAACGTCATTCCTTAACCCTGCCATAAGTTGAACGGGTTCTGTTTTTAGCTCCTCA
>JAZUEH010000122.1:0-3151 GCA_045640065.1 Bacteroidaceae bacterium | reverse complement strand
CCCGCCTGAAGTTTGGTCTCCTGCAGACAGAAGAAATCGGCATCAAACCCGTTGAAGATACTGTCGAATCCCTTTCCGGCAACGGCCCTCAGACCATTGACGTTCCAACTTATCAGTTTCATCAGTACAAATTCAGTGAATAAATTACATGTTGACCTTATATGCTTTCATTTCCCCAAGACTGTCCTGATAGATGAGGTATGCCTTTATTTCCGGCAGACGGTGACAAAGAGAGACTGCGCTGTCCAGTCCCATCACCATCATTGATGTGGCAAGTGCATCGGCGGTGGCACAGTCTGGAGCCAGCACTGTGGCTGAAAGCAGACTGTGACTGACCGGCTCGCAGGTTGTCGGATCAATGGTGTGCGCGTATTTCTTCCCGTCCTTGACATAGAAGTTGCGGTAGTTGCCCGATGTGGCCATGGCAATGTCCGTGACATGAAGAATCGTGTCGAGCTCACTTCTGACCGAAAGGGTGTCATCAATTGGCTTGTTTACACCTATGCTCCATTCTTCTCCCCTGGGATTCTTTCCGGCAACTACAATTTCACCGCCTATTTCAATCATGTAATCGTTGACTCCGTTCGCTTCAAGCGTGCGGGCAACCATGTCACTGCCATATCCTTTGGCAATGGCGCTGCAGTCCAGCATTATGCGGCTGTCGTCTTTGGAAATGAATCCGTCATTCTCATGAATCTTCCAGTATCCGATAATCTCCTTCAGACTGTCAATGGTCTGGGGGGCAACCGGAACTGAATTCTTGAATCCGAAGCCCCAGGCGTTGACAGCAGGGGCTACCGTTATGTCAAACGCTCCTCCTGTGAGTTGCGATATCTCCATTGAACGGCGGAAAATGCCGAGAAACATGTTGTCAGTTACCTGCAATTCCCCGGAATTGTTCACTTGGGAAATTGTGGATCCTCTGTTGAACATGGAAAGGGCCATGTCCACACTATCCATTGCCTGTCGGATTTCATGGGACAGGTCACGGTCTGACAGGTATGTGGCATTGTATGATGTGCCGAACACTGCTCCTGACGAATGGAGATATTCCGCTTTGCCGGGCTCGTCTCCGTCTTTTCCGGAATGTCCTTCCGTAAGTATGAAATACGATCCTATTATCAGGAAGGCCAGAAAAGGATAATGCCATTTCTTCATATGCCGCAAAGATGTTCAATGAGAATTTTAAGACCGATTCCAATCAGGATTATGCCACCCACAATCTCAACCGGAAAGTTGAACCGTTTTCCGGCATAGGCACCGATGTAGAATCCTGCAACGGAAAACAGGAAGGATCCGGCGGCAATGACTCCAATGGGGAGCAGAATGCTTTGGAATGTCCCGTATCCGGCACATCCCAGTGACAGACCTACAGCCAGAGCGTCAATGCTGGTCGCTACTGCCATGGTCAGGGTCGTGGAAAAGCGTGACGGATCAAAGGACGAACTGTCGTCGTCATCGGACTTGAGTCCGTCAAGCACCATGCGCACACCAAGGAAAGCAAGCAGGCCGAATGCGACCCAATGGTCGAACTTCTGTATGGCATCGGCAAAGAAGCTCATTCCAATCCAGCCAAGCATTGGCATGAGACCTTGGAACAGTCCGAACATCAGGGCGGTAATAAGCATGGTCCTGATGACAATGCGTTTCTGGATGAGGCCGCTTGCAATGGATACGGTAAAACAGTCCATTGCCAGAGCAGCAGACAGAAGAATCAGTTCAATTACGGACATCTGTTTGCCTTTGGAGAATATCAGATTTCCTGAGCAATCTTGTAATCATTGCGCTGTGTCGAACTGCGGCTGACAAGCTCGGCTATGAAGCCGGCCAGGAAAAGCAGAGTGCCAAGCACCATTCCTGTCAGTGCAATGTAGAAGTACGGGTTGTCGGTGACCAGACGGGCAGGTATACCGTGAGCCAGAGCGATCAGCTTGCTTGCTCCGACAACAATGATTGCAATGAAACTTATTATGAACATGAGTGAGCCCCAGAGGCCGAAGAAATGCATGGGCTGCTTTCCGAACCGGTTCAGGAACCAGAGTGACAGCAGGTCCAGATAGCCGTTCACGAAACGGTCAAGGCCGAACTTGCTTTTCCCGAACTTGCGTGCCTGGTGATGGACTACTTTTTCGCCTATCTTGGAAAAACCTGCGTTTTTGGCCAGGAACGGGATGTAGCGGTGCATCTCACCGTAGACCTCGATGTTCTTGACCACATCGCGGCGGTATGCCTTGAGACCGCAGTTCATGTCGTGAAGCTTTATTCCGGTTACCTTGCGTGCTGTCGCATTGTATATCTTGGAAGGCAGGTTCTTGCTGAGCTTGCCGTCATAGCGTTTCTTCTTCCAGCCGGAAACCAGATCCAGACCGTCCTCGCGTATCATGCGCATCATCTCTGGCAGTTCTTCCGGGCTGTCCTGAAGGTCTGCGTCCATAGTTGCCACGATATCGCCCTGTGCCATTCTGAATCCGCAGAACAGGGCAGGGGATTTGCCGTAGTTGCGGCGGAAACGTATGGCGTGTACAGTTTCCGGCGCATCGGCCTTCAGAGATTCAATGACATCCCATGAGTTGTCAGTCGAACCGTCATCAACGAAAATGACTTCGTAACTGATACTGTTGGCGTCCATGACGCGCCTGATCCATGAGAACAGTTCGGGAAGCGATTCGGCTTCGTTAAGCAGTGGGACAATGATTGAAAGGTCCATACCGAAATATTATTGTTGTTTGATTCTTATCCGTTTTGAAACCAGCAGGCCGATTATCAGTGAGAATATGTTTCCCCACGTGAGAGAAGCCTCGATGAGAAGTTTGGTGAAGGCCGATGCCGACAGTCCGCACATCCACTCCATGGTCTTGACAATGGTGTCGATCTGAGTGTTCATGGCTTCAACCTGAACGGGGTCTGTTACAGTTCCGGCGCTCTGCTGCATGGTCTGTGTGAGTGTCTCTATCTGTGCCAGCAGCATTCCGTCCAGGCTGGCGGGCTTGGCGAATTTCAGAAACACGAATACAGCCATGCACGAAATCATTCCTGCAAAGAGAAATGTCAGAATGGACAACATCCATGATACCGGGAAAGGGAAGAAGTCTGGACTGTTGGTGTCCCTGAACCGTTTCAGCAGAAAATATGCCACAAACGGAATGCCTAT
>JAZUEH010000121.1:0-7732 GCA_045640065.1 Bacteroidaceae bacterium | reverse complement strand
TTGCGGGAAACGGGCAGCACCTGACCGTCTGACAGAGTTACGGTCTCCGAATCATTCTGGCTGATCTGCGAGCGGTTCACAAGATAAGAACGGTGAATTCTGACGAAATCCATGCCCAGCATGTTCTCCCATTGGGATATTGCAGTCTTGTTGCGGTATTTCTGCCCGTCCAGAGAATGTATCCAGACCTCCGTATCGTTGCTTTCCACAAAGAGGATATCGGACTGCAAAAGAGTGACAGGCTTGCGGTCACTGGTGAATGTAATGCTTTGCGGTTTCTGACGCAGATGCTCTTCCAGAAACCGTTCCAGCAGATAGTCCCCACCACTGAACACCAGCAGCAGCAATGTCAGAAAGACAGGATTGACCATAATATCCGGAATCTGCGTCCCTGGGAACTCCCCACCCATTCTGTACAGCTCATGCCTGATATTCAGCAGGATTCCATGACCGATGAAGACCAGCAGTACATCTATGACCAGAGCAGTAAGAAGCAGAAGCAGGATTTTCCTGACTCTTGTCTTTGCCGGTTCAGCCAGAATTCTGGGCAGCATGAACTTGATAACAATGCCTCCCGGAAGCAGAAGACTTGCCAGAAGACAGGATTCGCTGAAAGAATACGAAAGGCTGGACAGCATAATTGCCGTCAGCAGTACCATAAGGCACCAGTATGAAATAATGATAGCCGTTCGTTTCATGTCACTGGCGAAGTTAAGCAATAATCCATTTTCAAATCCCATTCTGCACGTGCAATAACCCTTTCGGGTGGGTTTTGACAGCCGTTCAGTGGGTTTTATTTTTGGTCCGCTTGCTCAAATGGACTAACTATGCAGTCGGAAAGTCCCGGTGTCAGGCTCGAGACGGCACAGGACTGCAAAATAATGTTTCACTAAATTTCAAAAAACTATGAACGGATTATTCAGATTGTATGTTGAAGGCTCGGTAGGCTGGATGACGCTTGTCACCCTTGCCCTGGTGGCAGTTCTAATTGCCGCATGGAAGGCTCCCAATTGGGTTAGGGAACTTGGCCTTATAGGTCTTGCAATAGGCATGCTCGGCACATTAAGCGGGCTTTGTCAGGCGAGTGCCGAGATTATGAAAGTCGGTGACATTGCGCCCTCAGTACTTTGTGGTGGAATGAAAGTAGTGTTGATTACCACAATGTACGGAGTGATAGTATGCCTTATCTCTGTTGTAATTGACTTGCTGCATAGAGCACGAAACTGATTATCAACTTAATAGATTATTCTTATGGAAACGATGAAAGATTATGTAATGAATGGCTTTGAATTTACGACATATTTGAAGGCCTGTTTCAACCCGACAGTCGTACACTATACCATAATTCTGATTCTCCTGGCTGTCGCATTGGGCCTGGCCGCATGGAAGGCAAGGAAATGGGTCCGTCCAATCGGCCGCATTGTCATGACATTGAATGCTTTTATACTTCTTGACGGATTCAGGCAGCTGTGTGATTGTGCACAATGGTTTGGAGCCGGAGTTCCTGAGGGAGAATGGAGAAATCTGTATATTGCACAGGGAATGCGTCCTTTCCTATTCGTTGCAGTGTCTGGCGTTATCATTTACCTTATTTCACTGCTTGTAAGCATTGCACAGAAGCCCAGAATATAGAGAATTAGTGTTGGGGTTCTTGGGGAGCGGCGGCCATTATTATTGCCAATCCTGCAGCCATATGCCTCCTGACACCCTTTTTCTGCAAGTTTGGCAACGAAAATGGCCAAAACAGGCAAATCCACGGCCAAACTTGCACGAAAACCGCGCTACAAGCATTCTGGCTGCAAGTTTGGCATGTTAAACAGGGGGCAGGTAGCAGAACGAACAGAACGGAACCTGTCCCCTGTTCGATATTTACTGCTCCTTGCGTCTGATCACGCTGCGTACGAACCATACTATCAGCGCGATGTACATCACCAGCGACAGCCACTCTGCTGCGTGACCGCCAGTCCATGCCGGTGACATCATCAGGTCAAGGCCGGCAAATCTCAGTGCTGCACTGACAACGCCCATCAGGGCACCGCCTGCTATGAAGCCCGATGCCAGCAGTGTTCCATGCTCGACACGTGCCTTGTTCAATGACTCGTCCTTTGAACGGCTGCCTACGTACCAGCTTATTGCGCCGCCAACCACCAGTGGGATATTCAGGTTGAACGGAATGAACATGCCAAGTGCGAATGCCAGTGCCGGTACCTTGCAGAAATTCAGTATCAGGGCAATCACAGCGCCAACGGCATAGAGCCACCATGGTGCACCCGTGCCAGACATGAGCGGGTCGATTACGGCCGCCATTGCATTGGCCTGAGGTGCCACAAGGGCATTGTCGCCTACGAAACCGTAGGTCTTGTTAAGGATGATAAGCACGCCACCCACGGTCAGTGCCGACACCAGTGTACCAAGGAACTTCCAGCTTTCCTGCACCTTCGGGGTCGTTCCCAGCCAGTAACCGATCTTCAGGTCAGTTATGAAGCCGCCTGCCATTGAAAGTGCCGTGCAGACCACACCGCCCATAATCAGAGCCGATACAATGCCTGCAGAACCCTTCAGGCCTACAGCGACCATGATGACCGAAGCCAGAATCAGAGTCATCAGAGTCATGCCCGATACAGGGTTGGTTCCCACAATGGCAATTGCATTGGCAGCGACTGTCGTGAACAGGAAAGCTATGATTCCGACAACAAGAATGCCTACTACAGCGTGAAGCAGATTGAAATCCATCACGCCAAAGAAGAAGAATGCGAATACCGTCAGCAGAGCAACGATAACGCCAATGATGACAATCTTCATGGGAAGATCCTTCTGTGTGCGTTCAACGGCAACACCCTGAGCCGATGCGCTGCCCTTCAGTTCACGTCCGGCCAGACCTACCGCACTCTTGATGACAGGCCATGACTTGATGATGCCCAGAATGCCGGCCATTGCAATGCCGCCTATTCCTATATGACGTGCATAGCTGGTGAAAATCTGTTCCGGTTCCATGGTCGATATGGCATCGGTCACGGCAGGATTGATTGACTGCAGGAAAGCATCGCCAAGCATTGGCAGAATGGGAACTATCACGAACCAGACAAGTGCCGAACCGGCAGCAATGATGCAGGCGTACTTGAGACCTACAATATAGCCAAGGCCCAGGACTGCAGCACCGGTATTGATGCTGAACACCAGCTTGGCCTTGGTTGCCAGGGCTGCTCCCCACTTGCATACGCGGGTCGAGAACACCTCGGTCCAGGTGCCGAATGTGGCAACTATGAAATCGTACAGACCGCCAATGATACCTGAAACTATCAGAGGCTTTGCCTGACCGGCACCCTTCTCGCCCGAAATAAGCACCTGAGTGGTTGCAGTAGCCTCGGGGAAAGGATACTTGCCGTGCATATCCTTGACAAAATACTTGCGGAAAGGAATCAGGAAAAGGATGCCCAGAACGCCTCCAAGCAGCGAACTGATGAACACCTGCATGAAATTGACCGTCATGTCCGGATACTTGGCCTGCAGTATGTAAAGCGCAGGCAAGGTGAATATGGCACCGGCCACGATCACGCCCGAGCATGAGCCTATTGACTGTATGATCACATTCTCGGCCAGGGCATTCTTTCTCTTTGCCACCGATGATACGCCGACTGCAATAATGGCAATAGGTATGGCCGCCTCGAACACCTGGCCGACCTTCAGGCCAAGATATGCTGCAGCTGCCGAGAACAGCACTGCCATGAGCAGACCCCATCCCACTGACCAGAGATTGGCCTCGGGGACAACTTTGTTTGCAGGAATGACGGGCTTGTATTCCTCACCCTCCTTCAACTCGCGATACGCGTTTTCCGGTAACTCTACCGGCTTTTTCTCTTCTTCCATATTAGAATCGTGTATTATGTGTCAACCTTTCTTAAAATGTATTTGCTTTGCGAAAATAGCATTTTTATTTGTAAAATTTGTGTTTTGACAAAAAGCGGGTATCTTTAGAGCCGGAAAAACCAATTATCAACCAATAAAAACCAATTATGAAGAGAATTTTCTTATTCGCAGCTGTCGCAGCGCTGGCAATGTCAGCACGCGCACAGGAGTCGAGAGTAATTGAGGACGGAGGAACAGGCCCGTTCAAGGCAATCATGACACAGGATGCCAGCCTGTCAACCCATACCATCATCCGCCCCGAGGACATGAGCAAGTTCGGCAAGGGCAACCTCATCCCGGTTCTTCTCTGGGGTAACGGTGGCTGTGCCAAGTCATGCAGCGGCCATGTGAATTTCCTGAGTGAAGTCGCATCACAGGGTTTCTTCATTGTAGCTATAGGTCCGATGCCTGCAGCAGGTGCTGGTCCGATGGCCGGTCAGACAGGCGGCGGTATGCCGCAGATGGGTGGCGGTATGCCACAGATGGGCGGTGGATTCCCGGGCGGTGGAATGCCGCAGATGGGCGGTCAGCGTCCGCAGGGTGCTCCTCAGGGTGCCCCACAGGGACAGGGCCAGCGTCCACAGCGCCCGCAGGGTGCTCCTCAGGGAGGTCAGCCAGGCCAGGGTGGCCAGCGTCCGATGGGCGGTGGATTCCCCGGTGGCGGCATGCCTCAGATGGGTGGCGGTATGCCACAGATGGGCGGTGGTGCCGGAATGGGCGGAGGGATGTCAATGGGTGACCCTGCTGACCTTATCAAGGCTCTGGAATGGGTCATTGCCCAGAATGCTGACAAGAACAGCCCCTACTACGGCAAGCTTGACATTGACAACATTGCAGCAGCAGGTATGTCATGCGGCGGTCTGGAAGCTCTCCACATGTCAAATGACGCCCGCGTCAAGACCATCATGGTAATGAACAGCGGTTACATTGGTCAGGGCGGTGCAGACAAGGAAAGCCTGAACTCAATGAAGACAAAGTCTGTCATCTGGATTCTTGGCGGTTCAACCGACATTGCATATGAGAACGGTACCGATGGCTTTGCACAGCTCAAGAACGAAATGCCCGCATTCTGGTCAAGTCTTGACGGAATAGGTCATGGAGGCACCTACATGCAGCCTCATGGCGGCGACTACGCAAAGGTTGCCGGAGCATGGCTCAAGTGGCAACTCAAGGGCGACAAGGAAGCCAGCACAATGTTCACAGGTACCGAACCTGCAATCTCAAAGATGGCCGGCTGGTCATTCGAGCGCAAGAACATCAAGTAATAAAACCAACCTGAAAGATCAGGCGGGCCCCACTCTTCTGTGAGGCCCGCCTTATTTTTTTCACCAATATGTTTCCGGTTACCGGACAAGGTATTTCTTACCGTTACTGATGAAAATGCCATCGGTTTCCGATTCGGCACGCTGACCGGAAATGTTATACTTTCCTGATTCATTTTCCAGACCCGAAGGCTTTGCAATGCCATCAATGCTTGTAATGTTCAATGTATACTGTGCCGATACCGCCACATTACAGTAATCCGTTTCAGCACCAGTAGCAGTGATTGTCACTAGACCAATCTGCTTTGGCAGGACTTTGCCTGTCGGATCCACAGAAGCGATTTCATCGTCTGACGATGCATATTCCACAACTCCGTCATATAAGCCAACAGACAATTTATTCTCAGGAACTATGCCGTCAACGGTCTCAACCTCGGATTTCTCAAATGCGAAAGCCGGAGTGGCCTTGTCGATGACTACGGAATATCTGATGACTGAGGGAGCCAGACGGTAGTCGGTCTCGGCACCGCTGATGGTGATGATGGCCGATCCGGCTCCAACTACGGTCAGCTCGCCGGTCTCGGCATTAACCTTCACCACGTTCTCGTTGCTGGATTTCCATGTGAGCTTGCCGTCATAGTCCTGGGAACGGAGCACATCCTTTTCCTGCGGACCCTGAGGAGCTGGCTGACCGTATTCACCACGAACGGAACCGGATGTGGTCAATCTGATCCATGCCTGATGCTTTGTCCAGCTGGTCACGTTCAGGGTGACGGGCAGGTTATCGTCCTTGGAGTCGCCTTCGTAATCACCTTCTGCTGCGTGGAAGGGGTAAGGCCATTTTGTCTGATACTCATATCCTGTACCGCTTGCACCCACCAGGCTTTCCACTTCGGGTCCGTTGTTGTAGATGACAAAATAGCGGATGCCGTCCACGAATATCTCCTTTGGTTCCATAGCCTGACCCTTAGCCTTGAGGTTCAGCACACGGCTCACGTCCAGACGGTCGTGGACACGCAGGCCCACCTCGGTGGGGGAAATCTTTACTGCCTGAACTGAGGGAGTCTGCTTGTCGGCCTGGAAATAGGCGTCTGGATAATCACCAGCGACCACATCCGTCATATCCAACCACATCAGTCGGTTATCCTTGCAATTCATTTGACGCAACATCGGACATTTATCTACAATAAGCGTTTTCAGGTAATTGTCCTTGCAGTCAACAATATCCATTTCCGGGTTGTTCGTAAGAGTAACCGTACCCAGCTTGTTGTTCTCGCAATACAGGTTGTGGAAAACCTTGCAATCCTCTACTGACAAGTCTGTTATGTCATCGTAGTACAACTGGATTTTATTCAGATCACCCATTGACTTCACATGCATGCTTTGAATTGTAGAATACCGGATGTCGATGTATTCAACCAGACAATCTGCCAGGGTAAGTGAGTTGAGAACGAACTGACGATCTTCGTAGCCATAGATTTCAAGATATCTCATTTCCTTGAGGCCGGTGAAATCGAGGTCCTGGATACCGGTACTACCCCCTAACCTGGCGGTATTCAAATCCGGGAAATCCTTGAAATTGAAGGAAGTGAGTTTTGGCATATCTATAAAGTCGAAATACCACAACGTCTTAGGCAACTTGAGGTCTGTCAGATTGGGCGCATTATTGATATTGATACTCATGAGTTCGTTCTTGGTTGCGTCAACGCTCTCCAGACCAATGCAGTTCTCAAAACCAAGATTTGTTAATTTTGGCAGAATGCTGGCATCAAAGGACTTTAAGGCACGTGCAGCTTCATTGTAGCCGCCTTCAGAATCCTCATCTAAGCGATAACCGATAGTGATGCCTTCGACATTTGTCATCAGTTCAAGGCCCTTGAAATCGGTCGCATTATTAATGTCCAGCGCGGTAGCATTATCCCATTCTGAACCTTCGAGGACTCCGTTACCGTCCCAATCCCAACCCGATACGGAAAATCTCATTTCCGGATCAGGGAAGTTCGTTTCGTTGATAACAACATCGGCCTTAGCCGTAGTGACAAATGCCATAATTACAACAATCGCCAGAAAAAAGTCTTTTCTCATAGATTTTTCAATTTAGATATCGCTGACAATCAAAATAAATCACGCCACAAAGATAAAGACGCATTCAGCCAAAAGTCAACAGTTGTCCCGGATTCCGTCAAATCTTTCAGCTCTTTCAGTTTTCAGTCACTCAGAGAAACATATACAATATATGCGGGCTCAGAATTTTAAATATTAATATTTATATATATAAATATTAATATTTAACTCTATAAATAGCTCCCCTATGGTATCGTGCCCCTGACATCTGACAACTGAAAACTGAAAGGATTGAAATGTGTCTTGATTCTCGTAAAAGTCAGTCCCGGGGAGCGTGAGCTTTGTAAAATATTTTCGGTATTCACACCGGATTGCTGAAAAGCCGTCCAAACACCGCTGAAACCCCGTTTTTGCCTTAAGTTAAGACCCTTTCCGGTCTTAACTTATGACCGAGGTCGGTCTTAACTTAAGACCAAGGTCGGTCTTAAGTTAAGACCAAA
>JAZUEH010000120.1:0-3520 GCA_045640065.1 Bacteroidaceae bacterium | reverse complement strand
GTGCCTATGGATGTCAACCATACCGGTGCATACAGGACAACGTTCAATGTTCCTTCATCATGGAAGGGCGATCAGGTCTTCCTGCGTTTCGAGAAGGTGGCATCGGCCTCATTCGTGTGGATCAACGGCCAGCAGGTAGGTTACAACGAGGGTGCGCAGGAACCGTCGGAATATAATGTCACAAAGTACATCAGACCGGGCAGGAACACTCTGGCTGTTCTGGTGCTGAAATACAGTGACGGCTTCTATCTTGAGGGCCAGGACTATTGGAGACTGGCCGGAATATTCGATGACGTGACGCTGTACGCCACTCCCGATTCCAGAATATGGGACTATCAGGCAATCACCGAATTCGACAACACGTTCACCGATTCCAAGGTCAGCCTTGATGTTGACCTGAGGGCTTACGGCAACTCGTACAACGGATATTCGCTGACCGCGCAGATAGCAAAGGACGGCAATGCAGTCGCAACCATGTCGGAAAAAGGCATTTCCATTCCGACAGGGGGCAGCACGGTGGTGAAGTTCAACACCACGGTCAAGTCACCGGCAAAGTGGACTGCCGAGACCCCGAATCTGTATAGTCTTACAATGACTCTGAGCGATGCCGATGGCCGTGTCGTGGACAGCATGACCAAGAACATGGGCTTCAAGAAAACCGAAATCAGGGACGGTGTATTCTATCTGAACGGACAGCCCATCAAGGTCAATGCCCAGTGTTCGCACATGCAGCATCCGGTTCTGGGACATGCCATGGATATGGAGACGGTACGCAAGGATATGGAAATCCTGAAGCAGTTCGGATTCAATGCCGTAAGGACTTCCCATTATCCCCCGGTCAACGAGTATCTTGATCTGGCCGATGAATACGGACTCTACATAATTGACGAGACCGGCGATGAGGCCCATGCTACCGAGTGGGTGTCGAATATGCCCGAGTTCATTCCAATGTATCAGGAAAGGGTCCGTCAGATGGTGCTGCGTGACCGCAACCATCCGTGTGTCCTGTTCTGGAGCGCAGGTAACGAGTCGGGCGAAGGTCCTGACATTGCCGAGGTCGTGAAGGAAGGCCGCAAATATGATCCTACACGTTATTGGATGTACGGAGGCAATGCCGCCAAGAATGCTGCCGAGGATATTATAGGACCGCGATATCCTACACCTCTGGAGCATGAGGTCCAGTACGGACTTGATACAAACGAGAAGAGACCGTCATTCATGGATGAGTATCTTTCCGTTGCAGGTAACGGTGGCGGAGGCTTTGACGATTTCTGGCGCGAAATAGATGCACATCCCAATCTGATGGGTGGTGCGGTCTGGGATTTTGTAAGTCCGGGCCTGCTCCAGCCGGTAAGGACACTGGAGGACAAGTCTCCATACAATACCAAGGCCAATATCATGGGCAATGCCAGACTTTCCAAGGGCAAGACCGGAATGGCTGTCGATCTGGGCAAGTCTGACCAGTGGGTTCAGGTTTACCGCAGCAACGGAGTGGAGATAAGCGGTGACAAGCTTACCCTGACTCTTGACATATTTCCACGTTCATACAACAAGAGCGGCGGATACATGATAACCAAGGGTAACAACCAGTACGGCCTGAAGCAGAACGGTGCCGACAGGCTGGAGTTCTACATTGACACCGGTTCAAGAAAGAGCCTGACAGCAAGTCTGCCGGAAGACTGGGAGAACAAGTGGCACAATGTGACAGCCGTCTATGATTCTGAAAACATGTTCATCTATATTGATGGCGATCAGGTGGCAAGTCAGGCTGCATCGGGCCAGATAAGGAATCTTCCGCTTTCAGTCTGCATAGGACGAAACGAGGAGAGAAACGGCCAGGATACCAACGAGTACATTGCCGATGCCCTTATTGACAACGTGGGCATATTTGCCGATGCCATCACTCCCGACAAGGGCTTTGATCCGTCGAAGGCCGGGCTGTGGCTGGATTTCGAGAAGGAAACCGATGAAGGCACGTTCTATTCGTACGGCATTGGCGCGAGAACATACGGCAGCATCTGGGCCGACAGGACTCCGCAGCCTGAGATGTATCAGATGAAGAAGAGCATGCAGCCGCTTCAGTACGCTCTGCTTGATTCAAGAAATGGAACCGTCGAGATCCGTAACCGTCACAACTTTACAAACGCATCGGTCTACAACACCACATGGACCGTTACTGCCGATGACGAGGTGGTCGAGACCGGAACTCTTGAACTTGACATTGAACCCATGCAGACTAAGGCGTTCACCATTCCTTATTCAAAGCCGTCAGCAAGACCTGGCAAGGAGTTCCGTCTTACCATAAGCACCACACTTGCCAAGGATGAAGTCTGGGCCAAGAAGGGTCACGAGGTTGCGTGGGAACAGTTTGAGATGCCTCAGTGGAACACGCCTGCACCTGCACCGGAAAAGCCGTCAGGAAGCGTGTCAGTCAGGAATGCCGATGGCAGGATAACCATTGCAGGCCAGGGCTTCAGCTATGCCTTCGATGCTGCAACCGGAAATCTCCTTGAAATGGAGGCCAACGGTCAGAAGCTTCTTGTCCAGCCGCTTAAGCTCAATGTCTGGAGAGCTCCTGTTGCCAATGAGACCGATGGCTGGAATGCCTATTCATCACGTGCCGCCATGTCAAACAACAAAGGAGGCAACGGTGCCATAGGCCACAGCAACATGCTGGCTTCGATGTACTATTCTGCAGGACTTGACAAGGTGGGATTCGTTCCTGTTTCAGTAAATGCCCGCACCGTTGACGGATCGGCCTATATTGATGTCAGGGAACTGGCCATCTTCGGAGCTCAGAAGGAACAGCAGCTTGACGCGTACATAGTAGGCCGCGCCAGCACCGGAATAGAGAGCGTGTTCACATACAGAATTGATGCCGATGGCACCATTACGGTGAACCATCTGGTCAATCCTCAGGGCGAAATGCCTGCATGGCTGCCAAGAATCGGTGTCTGCATGTCAATAGACAAGTCACTTGCCAACGTGGAGTGGTACGGACGCGGACCACAGGCATCGTACCCCGACAGGAAGTCCGGCTACCGCATTGGCATCTACAGCACTACAGTCAGCGACATGTACGAACCTTACCTGATTCCTCAGGATTACGGTCTGAGAACCGACAACCGCTGGGTGCGCTTCACCAATGCCGACGGCCTTGGCCTGCAGTTCAGCGTGAACGAGCCTTTCGCATTCAACGCATATCCTTATACTACCGAGAACCTCACAAAGAGCGTATATCAGTATCAGCTGGAGGAAAGTGATGACATTACTCTGAATCTCGACTATGCCACCAGTGGAGTGGGCTGTACTTCACGCGGCATATTCGACGCCTACAGGGCTTATCCAACCGGTTACAGCAGGACCATCACCATCCGTCTGCTGGGACGCTGAGTCGGAACAGAGTCGGAACAGCGAATCGGAACAGGGGACAGGAACCCTTCAAGCCAGAACGGGTCCTGTCCCCTGTTCCGCTGTCCCCCCTTCCCCCTGTCCTCTGTTCATCAGATTGTGGAGGGGC
>JAZUEH010000119.1:0-83594 GCA_045640065.1 Bacteroidaceae bacterium | reverse complement strand
TCTTTGGCAGCGATGTTGCCGAATTCCTTCTCGAAACTGTAATTTTTCGGGACAATGGTTGTCAGGTTGAACATGCAGCGCAGGCCGCCATAGGCTTCACCGTCAAATTGAAGATCCCCGACAATTGACACCTGATCCAGTCCGCGTTTCCATACAGCCTTGGCAATCTTATCGGCTTCTCTTGTAGTCATTGTCTTGGGATATATGGCAAGTCCGTGTCCGTCAAAAAGGTCAATCCACTTCATCACTTCATCAAGGCTCCCGGTTACTGACGGATTGACAACTTTAATATATTCCTTGCTGCTCCCTGTTATCAGTGCAAAATGGACATTCAGCTTCTGATTGCAGTTCACCTCGAAGCGGAACTGACCGTTGCCAAGGTCATAGATGGCGGGGGTGCGGTATTCCGGCATAGTCATCTCGGTGAGCATCTCATCGTTGTTGGCAATGCTGACGTGTATGCCCTTGTCGGCAAGACTGCGTGCCAGCGGATACGCATCGTTGAGGTCTTCTATGGTGGGCACATAGCGCAGGGTCATACGTGTTGTCTTGACCGGCTTGTACTTGGCCAGGTAGTCTGCCACTTCGGTTGTCTTCATGCTGGCTTCGACACCATCGACCGTGCGGACTTTGGCCATGCCGTTTTCATACACCCAGGTCTTGCCGTCCTGGAACGGATCCCAATGGAAATTCTGGTCCTGGGCACTGGCGAAAGACGAGTTGACAACCGTGAACGCTGCTGCAACAATCGGTACGAACAGGACTCTGAGCCTGTTCCAGCGGTTTGATTCTTTTCTTTGCATCATATCTATTCTTTTTTTAAGGTTGGTCTGTCTCAGCCAGCTTGTCATGGCGAATCCGCGGTTCTCGGCAACGGCATTCACCAGCATCAGCTTGTACTGGCGTGCATCGGCCCCGGAGTCAATGACGGCACGGTCTGCCTGGAATTCGTGAAGCAGCTCCATCTCCTTGTACAGCAGCATCATTGCAGGGTTGAACCACTGGAACAGCTGCATCAGGTCAATAATGAGAAGGTCTATGGAGTGAGCCTTGCGTGCGTGTGAGAGTTCATGTTTCCACACCGCCTGGTTTTCCTTTTCAATCCAGTCATGGGGCATCATTATGAAGTTCATCCAGTTCATGGGCTGCGATATGCCATTGCTCTCAATCAGGTCGCATTCGTCCTGACGGTCCTGATAGCGGCCTTCGCGTATCAGCCTGCGTATGGATAGAATTGACAATACCTTCTTGAGCAACAGCCAGATAAAGCCCATGCACCATAGCGTAAACAAGCCGATTGTTGCCACACGTGACCAGTTGACCGGCTTTCTGCTGACTGTCGGTTCAATGGTTGCGCCGGCTGTCTCATCGGCCATCGCTGCGGAATTGTCTTCGGTCAGCACATTGCCTGCCGTGAGGGTATTGCCTGCCATCCCAGCTTCAGTCGGGACTGTAGCGGCCGTGGCAAATACGGGGAAGACCTTTCTGACCTCACTGGTAAGCTGCTCGTTCTCAATGTGACAAGCGGGCAGTATGAATGACAGGGCGCATATGAGCAGCAGTGTCATGCGGTTGAAACCGTGGAATGTCTGCTTGCCAAGCAGCCATTTATACAGAAGGTATAATACGGCTGCCAGGACAGCCACCTTCAATTGGTAAATCAGGAAGGTCTCCATGACTGTATAATAAAGGTTACTTTTCGGAATCAATCAGATCAATGAGTTCGCGCAGTTCGTCAACGGTTATCTTGTCATCCTTGACAAGGGCCGATACTGCCTTGATGTACGAGTTCTTAAGGCAGCGCATAAGCGGATTTCCGTTGAATTCGTTGTTGTAGTCCTGCCACTCGATCTTGTAGAAGTAGCGGTATCCGGTTCCCTCCTTGCGGTGGTCCAGGAATCCGTTGCTTTCCAGCAGCCGCACCTGGGTCGATACCGTGTTGATGTGCGGCCTGGGCTCGGGCATCAACTCCCTGATCTCACTCGTGGTCATGGCTCCGTTCTTCCAGAACAGTTCCATGATTTCCAGTTCTTTTTTACTTAATTTCTTCATGTTCTTATTGCAATAAAACTATAGTTCATTCATAGTTGACGCTGCAAACATACAACAAAAATCCAATAGTCAAACTATAATTCAACTATTTATTTGTTTTTAACAGTTTTGGGGCTTTTCAGGAAATGGAAGCGTCAATCGTGATGCTGTCGATTCTCAGTCTGAATGTTGCTGCAGGTGCATGTACGGTCACTTCGTCACCGGCTTTCTTGCCGAGCAATGCCTGACCCATTGGGGATTTCAGGGAAATCTTGCCTTCCTTGAGATTCATTTCGTGCGGGCTGACAATGGTGTAGGTCAGTTTGGCACCGGTATCCAGATTGGTAAGTACAACCTTACTCAGAAGAGTGACCTTGTCGCCTGGAAGGATTTTGGGATCAATGACTCTGGAAAACTTCAGGACGTTCTGCAGGAATTTGATTCTTCCAATCATCTTGGACTGGGCTCTCCTGGCGGCATGGTACTCATAGTTCTCGCTGAGGTCTCCCTGCGCGCGTGCCTCGGAAATGGCATCCTTGATTTTGGGAAACTCAACGTTTATGAGGTTGTCAAGCTCGGCCGCAATCTCGTCATAACGTTCCTTTGACAGATATTCCATTTTTAAACTGATGTCAGACCCGCAAATGTAGCAATTTTTACTGAATAGCTTGATTTTGATTTATCTTTGCTTTCTGATGACAGCCATTTGATATGACGGAAAAGGGGTGTGACATTCTTCTGTTCGGGACTATGG
The DNA here is from genome assembly GCA_045640065.1 of Bacteroidaceae bacterium. GTDB lineage: Bacteria > Bacteroidota > Bacteroidia > Bacteroidales > Bacteroidaceae > Colenecus. Next base: position 80,809 of record JAZUEH010000119.1, on the reverse strand, counting down.
GCAACACAGGTCCGGCGGTCAGGGATTCTCTGGCAGGGCACGGATTCAGTGTCCGGCTGGTGGACTTTGCCCAGAACACCTTGCGTGATGAGCCGGGATACAGGCGGGAACTGTTTAAGGCACTGGCCTGTTTCCAGCCGCGGATGGTTATCCCCATAGGCAACCAGACTGCTATGGCCCGTCTGAAACCGGGTCTGCCAAGTGACATACGGATACCTGTTTCCGATGCGGCTGTTGTCGAACTGCTGGACAGCAAGGTCCGATGCAGCCGGATGGTAGCCGGATTAGGTGTTCTGCAGCCGCGTATGTTTGCATCGGCTTCCGAAGTCGGGACATTTCCTGTCATTTTCAAACGTGACCGTTCATTCGGAGGTTCGGGCGTTATGCGTCCGCGCAGCCGTGAGGCACTGCAGCGTCTTATGGAGCATGAGCCGCAGAATCCCTTTCTCATTGAAGAACTGATAGAAGGACAGGATTACAGTGTGGATGCAGTCCGATGGGACGGTTTCTTCCGGGCATCCTGCTACCGTTCGCTTGCAAACCGCGGGCAGGGACCGTCAACACAGCGCGAAGCGGTAATCCGTGAGGACCTGTGCGTGATTGCACGTCAGATTCTGGACCATGTGGATTACAGGGGCGTATGCGGTATGGATTTCAGAATTGATTCTGATGGAAAGGCCTATTTCCTTGAATGCAATCCGCGTTTCACGGGCGGGATAGAGACACAGATTGCTGCCGGTTTTGACATACCGTATGTGCTGGTCAGCTGCTGTATCGGCCTGAACGGGCTACAGCGATGACTGAAAATATGACAAGCGCCATTCCCAGCCAGAATGACCAACCCACTTCACGGGCTTCGTCAAAAAGGACGGCTGCGAAGATGATACTGTAGACCGGTTCCAGATTGTACGTGACATTGACGGTGAATGCTGACAGACGGCGTAATGCGATTATCTGGAACAGGAACGGAATGATTGTCAGTACGGAGCCCAGAATGATCAGCCACCATATGTCCATTTCCTGCGGTGTCGGGATGGGGGCCTGTCGCAGCAGGGACAGAAGCGGAACGCAGACTGAAAGAATGATCAGACTGCCTGCAAGTTCCCACATGAGCATTGTGGCGCTGTCCTGTCCGGTCAGCTTGCCTGTCCTGATATTGAAAATGGCGAACAGCGAATATACGGCAGCTGAAAACAGGCCCCACAGTATGCCGGTACGGTACCGGATGTCAATGCTGAATATGAGCAGTATTCCTGCAATTGCAATGAAACTGAGCAGCACTTCCTTTACCGAGAATTTCCTTGCCCCGAATATCGGGTTGAAGAGTGTGGTGAAGAAGCATGAGGTGGCAATGCAGGCTACTCCTACCGATACGTTTGATGATTTGATGCTTTCATAGAAGGCGACCCAATGGATGGCCAGCAGAACTCCGCATCCCAGAATCGGCCACAGTTGTGATACGGGAACCTTTTTGAGACGTCCGCTCACGGCAAGAACCGCTACCATGCAGGGGACGCTTACCATGACCCGGTACCAGACAAGCGGCAGACCGTCAAGACTGATAAGGCGGCCGAACACTCCGGTCCATCCGGCAAGAAGGACTGCCAGGTGCAGCATCACGAGTGTGTGTGACCTCTGTCCGGACATGGATGCGAACTGTTACAGCAGCGGCAACAGAGAGGTAAGTCTTGTGCTGTTTGAACCCTTGACCAGAATGGTCTTTCCTGACAGCGGGCTTGAGGACAGATGCTCCTGCAGTGCCTCCACATTTTCAAAAAGGCTGACCCGTTTCAGAGAGCTTGTATCCTGCATGGTCCTGAAGGCCGATGCGAACTCGTTTCCGACAAGAAAGACCTGGCTGAAACTGTCATTGGAAAGTATGATTTCCAGGATGTTGCGGTGAGCAGCGGCACTGCTTTCGCCAAGTTCGCGCATGTCGCCCAGAATAAGCACTTTGTCCGGTGCATCCATAAGGCTGAAGTTGTCAAGTGCGGCCCTCATGCTTGAGGGGTTGGCGTTGTAGGCATCAACTACAAGACGGTTGCGGTCGGTTACGGTAAGCTGAGAACGGTTGTTTGACGGAACGTAGTTGCTGACGGCTTCCGATGCGGCCTGTTCGCTTACTCCGAAATGCAGTCCCACGCTGATGGCGGCCAGTGCGTTGTTCAGGTTGTATGCACCTATCAGATGGGTTCTGACGGTGTGCCACTGACCGTCTTTCTTCCGCCATTCGAATTCAAGGTAAGGTGTGCAGCCCAGCAGACGGCCTTCGACAAGGAGGTCATTATCCGGTTCTCCTTGTGCGGTTATCTGACCGTAGCCTACGGTCGGCAGGTCACGGGCCATCAGGGTGAGGTCGGCATCGGACCTGTTCACGAAAGCGAAACCGCCATGGGCACGGAGCCAGTCGTACAGCTCGCCTTTTGTCTTCTTCACCCCTTCGAACGATCCGAATCCAAGCAGATGGGCCATTCCGACATTGGTGATGAGTCCGCAGTCGGGCTGGCTGATGTGGACAAGCTCGTCAATGTCGCCCGGATGGCTGGCACCCATTTCAATTATGGCGTACTCATGCGAACTGTCCATTCCCAGAACGGTCAGCGGCACGCCTATGGAGTTGTTCAGATTACCTGCCGTGCACAAGGTACGGAAGGTGCCTGACATGACGGCATTGCACAGTTCCTTGGTGGTGGTCTTGCCGTTGGTGCCCGTTATTCCTATTACCGGAGTGCCCAGAACCCTGCGGTGATGGGCTGCCAGCTGCTGGAGCGTCTTGAGTGAGTCCTCGACAAGGATCATACGGCTGTCACCGGCATCGTAGAGAGTGGGGTTGTCCATGACAGCGTATCTGCAGCCCTGTTCCAGAGCGGCTTTGGCATATTCGTTACCGTCAAAACGTTCTCCTTTCAGCGCAAGGAACATGAGTCCGGGACCGCACTTGCGGCTGTCGGTAGTCAGTCCGGTGCATTCAAGAAATCTGCTATAAATGTCCTGTATTTCCATATTGGCGCAAAAATAATGTAAATTTGCACTTGATGAACAGTCTGGAGGGTGACATAAGCAAAAGGCAGGAAAAGTACGAGCTGATGACGGCAACTCCGGTACCGCGTCTGATTGTACGTTTTGCAGTTCCTACCATCATCAGCATGATGGTGACAGCCCTATACAATATGGCCGATGCCTATTTCGTGGGCAACATCTCGACACAGGCGGTGGCAGGTGTGGGCGTTGCCTTCGCATTCCAGGCCCTGATACAGGCAGTAGGCTTTTTCTTCGGGTCGGGTGCCGGTACGTACATTTCAAGGGCTCTTGGCTCAAAAGATTCGGATGGCGCCGAAAGGATGGCATCGACCGGATTCTTCACTCCTCTTATACTAGGTACTTTCATCGCTGCCATCGGACTGGTCTTCCTTCCCGGCCTGGCCCGTGTCCTGGGTGCCACTACCGATATTGTCCCTAGTGCCTGTGACTATCTGCGCTGGCTTCTGGTGGCCATGCCGTTCATGGTATCGCAGATGTCGCTGAACAACCAGCTGCGCATGCAGGGTGGGGCATGGTTCGCCATGATAGGCATAACAAGCGGATGTATCCTGAACGTCATTCTGGACCCGGTTTTCATTTTCACATTCGGTCTGGGGGTAAGCGGAGCGTCACTGGCAACTCTGGTATGTCAGGTCTTCTCGTGGTGCATACTGCTTTGGGGAACCACACGCAAGGGCAATGTACACATCAGGTTCCGGAATTTCACTCCGACATGGAACATGATGAAGGAAATCACATACGGAGGCCTCCCGTCACTGATGCGTCAGGCGCTTGGAAGCCTTTCCACAATATGCGTGAACTGGGCCGCTGCCAAATATGCCGCACCGGGTGCTGAGGCATCGGCCATCGCTGCATTTGCTGTCGTTTCCAGAGTCATGATCTGTGCCATGTCGCTTATCCTGGGACTTGGTCAGGGATTCCAGCCGGTGGTGGGCTTCAACTGGGGTGCCAGGAAGTATGACAGGGTACGCAAGGCATATCTGTTCACCATGAAGACCACGTTCCTGCTCATCCTGGCAATGTCTGTTCTGGGATATCTCTTTGCCCCGCAGATTGTGGCTTTCTTCCGCAGTGAGGATCCGGAGCTTATAGAAATGGGTGCAAGGATACTCCGCTGGCAGTGTCTGGCCTTTGTCTTTGTCAGTGTGACCACACCTACCAATATGCTGCTGCAGAATATAAGACGTACCGTTCCTGCAACCATACTGGCAATGAGCCGGCAGGGCATATTCTTCTATCCGGCCATTCTGATTGTGCCGCGGATATGGGGAATGGAGGGATTGATGGCCACTCTTGCCGTGGCTGATACCTGCACCTTCATGCTGGCCTTGCCGTTCTGCATAGCCATTCTGAAAGAACTGCGGGAACGTCAGGAGTCAGTCACGAAAGCTCAGCCTTCAACGTAAAGACTGGTGAATGTGAACTTTCCGACATCAAACAGACCTTTGTCGGTAATCTTAAGTTCGGGAATTGGAGGAAGTGCCATGAAGGACATGGTCATGAAGGGTGCTGCATATTGACAGCCTATTTCATGGGCTATGTTCTTGAGTTCTACATGGCGGTCTCCGACCTTCTCCGGCCTTTCTGTTGACATCAGTCCGGCCACTGGCAGTTCCAGTACATGGGCCTGTCCGTCTTTGACCACACATAACCCGCCCTTGCAGCGTATCAGTGCATTGATGGCAATAGCCATATCATGGTCCGATGTGCCTATGCAGACTATGTTGTGGCTGTCATGGGCAATGGTCGATGCAAGAGCCCCGCTCTTCAGACCGAAACCGCTTATGAAACCTGTTGCCGGTTTTGCCTTCTCCTCGTATCTGTTCAGAACGGCAATCTTCAGCACGTCATGTCCGACATCGGACCGGATGAGCCCGTCTGCCACTTTGGGCGTAATGATTTTCTCTTTGGTGAAGAGAGACCCTTCGGTGGAGACCATGATCCTGATTTTACGGCCTGAATCAGGTACTTCAAGATCCTGTTCCGATATCTCCGCCGCTTTGAAACAGTTTGGAACAGTAAGGTCGGGACCGGAATGGTCAATCTGCAGGTCGTCAGTACAATGGCTGCCGGCAAAAACAGTGTAGCCGTCTATTATGGTTTCAAGAACCTTGAAGTCCGTCAGGTCCCGGACCTTGATGAAATTTGCGGGATCGCCTTTCTGTAGCAGTCCTGTGCCGGTGCGGAAATGCCTGACCGGAGTCATGCATGCGGTTTCAAGTATCCGCCACAGATCGTAGCCGGCACGTACACACCTGGAGGCCAGCTGGTTGATACAGCCGTGATAGAACTCATCGGGATACTTGTCATCGGTACAGAACATTGTCAGACCGCGACTGGCATCATCGGCCAGCAGAGGCATGAGCTCGTCAAGATTGCAGGCGGCGCTGCCCTCGCGGATCTGTACTTTCATTCCAATGCGTGTGCGTTCCAGGGCAATGTCCAGACGGTCAACCTCATGGTCGCACGAGAGTCCGTTGCTGAACATGAGTCTGGCCTTTTCACCGGTAATTCCAGGACCGTGGCCGTCAATGAGTTTGCCGGCATCGGTGGCACATTTTATTTTTGCCAGCACTTCGGGATCTCCATACTGCATACCCACAAAGTTCATCATTTCCCCAAGGCCATAAAACTCGGGACGGTTGATGAGCCTGGCAATGTCCTTGCTGGTGATGGTCGCACCGTTTGTCTCATTTGTGGTGCATGGCACGCACGATGGTATGCCGAACAGGAAATGGAATCTGACTTTCTTCCCGTTTGCAACCATGTATTCAACACCCGGAACACCCAGGACATTGGCTATTTCGTGAGGGTCGCAGATGGCTGCAACCGCTCCCTGATATACTGCGACTCTTGCAAAGTTCTCGGGAATCAGCAGAGTTGATTCTATGTGGACGTGAGAATCAATGAAACCGGGCATGATGTAAGCGGCATCGGTTTCTGAACCGATACCGCATTCTATGATATCGGCAATCCGTCCGTCTTCAACCAGCACCTTGCCGTCAAAGATCCTTCGTCCCGGAATGTCGACTATGTGTCCGGCGTGTTCCTGCACTGAAATCAGAATTTGGCCTTCTTGGATGCCCTGATGGTCTTGCCTGCGGTCTTCAGCAATGCCTTGGAAGGAACTGCCTTGGCCTGGTCGAGAGAGAGAAGATACCAGTCGACGGTCCAGGTCAGTGATGAGCCTGCTGCCACCTCCTTGTATGCGCCCTGGCTTTCCAGTTCGATGTAGGTCTTGCCTGCGTTTACATAGACCTGGATTTCAGCTTCGCCTGGAGCCGGGTCGGCAGGAGTGATGTCAGCGAACTTCTTGATCATGAGCATGCCGTTTGCAGCATATCCCAACCATCCCTTGCCGTCAGAATTGATCTTGCGGTTGGCGCGTGTCTGCTCGAAATTGTACCATGAGGCGCCTGCTTCGCCCTTGAACGGAATAAGTTCACCCTGGGCTGCCTCGATCTGTTCTACCGGCGCGTCAAAGAAAATAAGGCCTGTCTCATCGGAAATGACTCGTGAGATTTCCCAAGGGGCAACCTTGCGGGCTTCTTCGCCCATATTCCTTATGGTGTATTCCACCCGGATCAGCTTGCCGTTTCTGGCAGGCATGAATTTCTTTTCAATTATGAACGGCAGCTTCTTGGCCTGTTTGCTGGTGAGTGTCAGAACGTTGCCTTCAAGATTTGCCTCATAGGCGGCACGGTCGAATTCGGTTACAGGCGGCCAGTTCCATTCGGCCTGAGGGGCTGTCCAGAATGTGCTTCCGTACTGATTCTGCATGCGCAGCTGTGAGAGCATTTCGTTGTCGCCAAGCTTGTAGGAGATGACTTTGCCACCTTCACCGGCATTGACGGTCATTGTAACGTCTCCTGCCTTGATCAGATATTTGCCTTCTTCAGTTGAAGGGCTGATTGTCTGTGCCTTGACGGCACCTGCAGCGGCCATCATCATGAATGCCGATGCGAATAATGCGATTTTTCTCATTTTATGGTCTTATTTTACTGTATTGACTGAGTGTTTCTGCAAAGATAGGAAGATTTGCAGCAATACGTCAAATAAGATCATGAGATTAATGAATGCTGATGGATGACGCTCCGCTGGTTTTCACGTTGTTCGTGCAGCGCCCGCTGATATCAAGATTCGATGCACCGGAAACGGATCCGCTGACAGCACCTCCATCGCTTGAGAAACTTGCACTGCTGGCACCCGAGACGTTGACTCTGGAATTCAGCACATCGATGTCTCCTTTAAGTCTGGAAGCTCCTGAAAGTTTGAGCTTCATCTGCTTGGCGTTTCCATCCATGCGCATGCTGCTGGCTCCTGTGCAGTCAAGATCAAGTTCTGCAGCCCGGACATCGGCTTTCATTGAACTTGCTCCACTGAGATTGATCCTGATATTCTGGCCGGAAATGGGGGCACTTGATTCAAAGGAACCGGCTCCTGAAACGGTTATGTCGACATTGTTCCCGGAAATCGGAACATCGGTCTTGAACCTGCTTGCGCTGCCAAGTCTTACTGACTCCAGATTTTTACTGGCTGGAAGTAACACTTCAGCATGGGCATTTTTGAATATCTGATATCTTTTTTCATAGTCTTCGAACCAAAGGTTCAAAACACCATTCCTGCTTTCACAACAAAGGAAACCAATGTATTGTTCAGGAGCGTTAACTGTCATTTCAGTTACTGATTCAGAATATGTGACTTCTATTGCTCCAGTCACTACAAGACTGTTGAATCCAGGCTTGAAGTCCATGACTTTTTCAGATTGTGCACAGGCACTGGTTAATGTGAGAGTGAAAAGTGCCGCAAGAAATGTCGATGTAAAATGTCTGTTCATATTTTTCTTCAGTTGATACAACAGTATGACGTTGATTTCTTGAAAACGTTAAGCATGACGTCTGGGCATTATCTGAAAATTTTGGTAAATTCGCGGCTGTATATGCCAAAGGTGATGGGAATATTGAACGTGACTCCTGATTCCTTTTTCAGTGGGTCACGGGTTCAGGATGCTGACAGTCTTGCTGCCCGTGTGGAACAGGTCTGTCGCGAAGGTGCCCATGCCATTGACGTAGGTGCATGCTCCACACGTCCCGGAGCCCAGCCGGTTTCATCGGATATGGAAAAGGAACGTCTTGCATGGGCACTGCCCGTTGTCAAAGAGGTCAATAAAGGCCGATGCCTTATTTCCGTGGATACTTTCCGTCCTGAAATGGCGGAATGGTGCATCGGAGAATTCGGTGCGGATATGATCAATGACGTGAGTGGGGGAAGTGAGAAGATGTATCGTGTTGTGGCAGAAACAGGTGCCTTGTATGTGCTGACCGCTGCAGACAGCATACCGGTTGGAACTGACGTGATTTCCGCTGAACTGTCGTTTTTCCGTTCATGCATCGGGATGCTTGAAGACTGCGGCGTGCAGGTGGCGGAACAGGTGATTCTTGATCCCGGGTTCGGCTTTGGAAAGACACTTGACGAAAACTGGACATTACTGGCTGGAATGGACAGCCTCAGGACTTTGGAGCTGCCTGTCCTTGCCGGTGTGTCGCGCAAGTCAATGGCCTGGAAACTGTTGGACATTACTCCCGATGAGTGTCTGTCTGCTACTGTAGCAATGAATATGGCAGCTCTGGAACGTGGTGCAGAATGGATACGTGTGCACGATGTGAAGGAAGGTGTGGAGACGGTAAGGATTTTTGAGAAACTCCATAATATATCATAAGGAATATGCAGGAATATATAGAATCATTCGGAATAATGGACGCCATAGACATTCTGTGCGTGGGCCTTATTCTGTATTATCTTTACAGGACAATGAGGAGGACAGGATCTTTGAACATGTTTCTTGGCATACTGGTTTTCCTGGTCGTGTGGGTGATAGTATCGCAGGTGCTCAGAATGAAACTGCTTGGAGCTGTGATGGACAAGCTGGTTGATGTGGGCGTGATAGCGATCATTGTCCTGTTTGCCGATGACATCCGCCGTTTCTTCCGCAATCTGGGAACATCGGCCCGGGGACACAAGGTCATTTCCTGGCTGTTCCGCAATCATCGCAAGAGTAAAGGCATCAGTTACGGACCGATTGTCCAGGCATCGTACAATATGAGTTCACAGAAGGTCGGTGCGCTTATGGTTATTGGGTCCAGAGATGAGCTCCAGGATATCATTTCTACCGGAGAGACTATTGATGCCCGCATGAGCCAGCGTCTTATAGAGAACATCTTCTTCAAGAACACTCCGCTTCATGACGGTGCCATGATTATTGTGGACGACCGTATTGAAGCTGCAGCCTGTGTGCTCCCGCTTTCGGACAGGACTGACCTGCCCAAGCAGTTCGGACTGCGTCACCGTTCCGCCATGGGCATTTCTGAAAGGTCCCAGGCGGTGGCCGTCGTGGTATCGGAAGAGACAGGCGGCATTTCGGTCTTCCACAGAGGACAGTTCGTGACCGGTCTTGATGCTGCCGGTCTTGATGCATACCTGAAGGAACATATTGGCTGAATATGTCATTCCTGATGGTGACATACTGTCAGTAGGATGTGTCATTTTGGATGCGTGTCATGAAATGGCACGTTTTTGGCATTCTGTCTGACTGCAAACAGAAAACTTGAAACTTAAAAACATATTTAATCATGACAATCAGACCATTGGCAGACAGAGTGCTGGTTCTTCCCGCAGAAGCTGAGGTGAAGACGGCAAGTGGAATCATCATTCCTGATACGGCAAAGGAAAAACCCCTGAAGGGTGAAGTAATAGCATGTGGTGAGGGAACCAAGGACGAGAAGATGATTCTCAAGAAGGGTGACAGCGTGCTGTACGGCAAGTATTCCGGCACAGAACTCGAGATTGAGGGAAAGAAATATCTTATCATGCGTCAGAGTGATGTTCTGGCAGTTGTAGAATAAAATAAGGATATACATTTATGGCAGCAAAAGACATTAAATTCAATACCGATGCCCGCGATCTTCTCAAGCAGGGCGTTGACGAGTTGGCTAATGCAGTAAAGGTTACACTTGGACCGAAGGGTCGCAATGTGATCATTGAAAAGAAGTTCGGTGCACCCCAGGTCACAAAGGACGGCGTGACCGTTGCCAAGGAAATAGAACTGGCTGATCCGTTCATGAACACCGGAGCCCAGATGGTCAAGAGCGTTGCTTCAAAGACCGGTGAGGATGCTGGTGACGGAACCACAACAGCTACCGTTCTTGCCCAGAGCATTGTTTCCGTAGGCCTCAAGAACGTTACCGCCGGCGCAAATCCCATGGATCTGAAGCGTGGTATCGACAAGGCTGTTGCAGCAGTGGTCGAGAACATCAAGTCACAGGCCGAAGCAGTCGGCAATGACTTTGACAAGATCCAGCAGGTTGCTACAATCAGTGCCAACAACGATTCTGAAATCGGTGCACACATTGCCGAAGCCATGAAGAAGGTTTCAAAGGACGGTGTGATCACAATTGAGGAAGCAAAGGGACGCGAGACATACATTGACGTGGTTGAGGGAATGCAGTTTGACCGCGGCTATCTGTCATCGTATTTTGTAACTGACACTGAAAAGATGAACTGCGTCATGGAGAATCCTCTGATTCTTATCCACGACAAGAAGATTTCGAACCTCAAGGATCTGCTTCCAATTCTGGAACCGGCCGTTCAGAGCGGACGCCCGCTGCTTATCATTGCCGAAGACGTTGACTCTGAAGCTCTGACTACACTTGTAGTAAACCGCCTTCGTTCAGGTCTGAAGATTGCAGCCGTCAAGGCTCCCGGCTTCGGTGACCGTCGTAAGGAAATGCTCGAGGACATTGCCGTTCTTACCGGAGGTTTTGTCGTCAGCGAGGAACGTGGCGTGAAACTGGAACAGGCAACAATGGATATGCTTGGCACAGCAGAGAAGATTACCATTACCAAGGACAATACCACAATTGTAAACGGCAAGGGTGACAAGGATAAGATTGCTGACCGTGTAGCCCAGATCAAGGCTCAGATCAAGACCACTACAAGTGATTATGACAAGGAGAAACTGCAGGAACGTCTGGCCAAGCTGTCAGGCGGTGTGGCAGTCATCAAGGTCGGTGCTCCGAGCGAGGTTGAAATGAAGGAAAAGAAGGATCGCGTTGATGATGCCCTGTGCGCTACACGTGCTGCAATTGAAGAAGGTATCGTTGCAGGTGGAGGCGTGGCATACATCCGTGCCATCAAGGCTCTGGACAAGCTCAAGGGTGAGACTCCTGATGAACAGACCGGTATCCAGATTGTTCGTCGTGCCATTGAGGAACCTCTCCGACAGATCGTGTTCAATGCCGGAAAGGAAGGTGCAGTCGTGGTCCAGAAGGTTGCCGACGGCAAGGGCGATTTCGGATACAATGCACGCATGGACCGTTATGAGGATCTCAAGAAGGCAGGTGTGGTTGATCCTGCCAAGGTTACACGTGTGGCTCTTGAAAATGCCGCTTCAATTGCAGGTATGTTCCTGACTACCGAATGTGTCATTGTCGAGAAGAAGGAAGACAAGCCTCTGCCTCCAATGAACCCCGGTATGGGCGGCATGGACGGAATGATGTGATCATCCTGATATACTGTAATAAAAACCGGTCCTGTGCGGCCGGTTTTTTTCGTTTTTATTCCTAACTTTGAAGCGTTATGATAAAACTTGCAATACTTGCATCGGCCAACGGAACAAATGCACAGGCAATCATTGAAGCTGTGCGTGACGGACGTCTGGATGCCGATGTCCGTGTGGTGCTTACAAACAAGGAAGATGCAGGGGTGATAGCCCGTGCGGAAAAGTTTGGCATACCCGTTGAAATCGTTCCTTCAAAGGGACATAGGAACCGTGCCGAATATGATGCTCTTGTGGTTGCGGCACTGGAGAAATACCAGGTCGATACAATTGCTTTGGCCGGGTGGATGAGAATTTTGAGTGAAGTGTTCATTGATGCCTATCAGGGTCGTATCCTGAATCTGCATCCGGCTCTGCTTCCAAGTTTCAAGGGTGCTACAGCCATAGATGACGCATACCGTTCAGGAGTCCGGATTACCGGTTGCTCCATACATCTGGTTACCCTTGAACTCGATGCCGGCCCGGTGATACTTCAGGCCGCTGTTCCGGTAAAGGGAACGGTTGAGGAACTTGAGGCGCAGATACACCGTATGGAACATAGGATATTTCCACAGGCATTGCAGTGGTATGCTGAGGGCAGGGTCATGCTCGAAGACCATAAGGTAACGGTCGCTCCTCCAAAGGGGAAGGTCAGGAATATTGATTTTATAGAAGGGTGTCTGGTCTCACCGGCCCTGGAAGAAAAACTGTAGGATTATGAGTAAGGAACAATGTCCGTCTCCGCACAATGCTGCGGTATACGGTGATATAGCCAAAACGGTTCTCATGTGCGGTGATCCTTTGCGTGCAAAGTTCATTGCCGACACTTATCTGTCCGATGTGAAGCAGTATAACGTGATACGCGGCATGTATGGCTTTACTGGAAAATATAAGGGAAAAACCGTGTCTGTACAGGGGCATGGCATGGGAATACCGTCAATCGGAATCTATTCATACGAACTGTTCAACTTCTATGATGTTGAAAGGATAATCAGAATAGGAACAGCCGGAGCATTGACAGAAGACCTGAATCTGGGTGATCTGCTGTTCGCTCAGGGTGCTTGTTCGGATTCCAACTATGGCCATCAGTTCGATTTCCCTGCCCAGTTCGCTCCCATAGCCGATTTCGGCATGCTTGAAACTGCAGTCCGCATTGCGCGGGAGAAACAGTTCCCCTTCCAGGTGGGCAACATATATTCGGCCGATGTCTTTTATGACGAGTCAAACAGTCAGGAACGCTGGGGCAGATTCGGAGTGAAAGGTGTTGAAATGGAAGCGGCGGGTCTATACATCAACGCTGCGGCTGCTGGAAAAAAGGCTCTGACCATCTGTACTGTTTCAGACCAGCTGGTCAGGAAGGAGTATGCGACGGTGGAACAGCGCCAGAAGAATTTCACCAACATGATGGAGGTCGCTCTTGAAACAGCTTTAACTTACTGATATGAAGAAATGTACTTTTTTGCTGGCCGCACTTTTCATGCTGGCATTCTCTGCCTGTGAAGAAGAGGAATATGCATATCCGGCACAATATGGAAAGATATTCGCAACTCAGGATGTGATCTATCCCGGTGACACGGTGATTCTTCAGGTTGAAGTCATTGATCCAGGTCATCGTATCTACAAGGGTGAATATACCTGGAAGAACGATGCAGGATTCAAGGAGACCGTCAAGACTCTTGCTGCAGACAATGACAAGACTGTATTGGCTCCTCCACAGGTGAAGTGGGTACCGAAAAGATCCGGAAAGTACAAATTCTCAATGGAGGCTCTATTGCGTTATTCTATGCCGGATATCAACGGTCAGCTCATAGGTGGAGCATCGGCAAAGCCGACAACCTCGACCATAACAGTCATTCCAAGACCAAAGCAGTAGAACCCGGACAGAAATGCGGAACGTTCTTGGCCGTATCAGTCAGACCTTGCAGAATCTGTATGACAGGTCTGAACTTGATGTCATTTCCAAAGCCCTGTGTCTGGAACTGCTGGGGGTGAGCGAATCGGACTACTGGCTTAAGAGAGAACTGTCTCCGGATAAGGCAAGAGACGAGCTTCTTGACAGCGCTTTGGAGCGTCTTGCAAAAGGGGAACCGCTTCAATATGTTTTGGGTTCGGCTCCTTTCCTTGGTATGGATTTCAAGGTTGGCCCAGGTGTGCTCATACCTCGTCCGGAGACTGCACAACTGGTGGAATGGGTTGAGAGTGTCTGTACCGGAAGACGTGGCAGAATGCTGGACATCGGTACAGGAAGCGGCTGTATTGCCGTATCGCTGGCTGTCCGTCTGCGCACTTGGGAGGTCGATGCCTGGGACATCAGTCCGATAGCTTTGGAGACGGCATCGTACAATGCAAAGGCTAATGATGCAGATGTGACATTCTCATTGCATGATATATTGACCGAGCAGGGTTCGGACTGTGAGTATGACGTGATAGTGAGCAATCCGCCGTATGTACTTGACAGGGAAAGACAGGAGATTCAGAAGACGGTCCTGGACTATGAACCATCTCTTGCCCTGTTTGTTCCTGACAACGATCCGCTTGTGTTTTACCGTTCCATTGCTCGTTTCGGACAGAATGCCCTTAAATGCGGCGGCCGTCTTTTCTTTGAGATCAATCCGATGACTGCTGATGCTCTTGCCGGATCTTTGGATGGTATGGGGTACGCTGACATTGAAATCAAAAACGATATTTTCGGCAAACGGCGCATGATGGGCGCTTGCTGGCCGGGCGGACAAAAGAGCTGAAGTGATGGGGATAAGTGAATGGGATTTTGAGACCGGACTGGTCCGCTCACAGGCTTATTGTGCCGATGCCGAGCATTGTGCATGGGAGGTCCGCAATCTTCTGGAACGTCACGGAGTGTCTGCTGATGACCGGGACAGGATTCTGGAGCGCCTCAAGGCCCAGTCGTTCGTTGATGACAGCCGTTATGCCCGGTCGTTCGTCAGTGACAAACTGAGATTTGACCACTGGGGCCGCAGAAAGATCATCATGGCATTGAAACTCAAGCATGTTGAGTCCGATGTGATTGCTGCTGCGATAGAAGGCATCGACATGGAGGTTTATATGGAAGTTCTTGAAAAACTCACCCGTGACTGCTTCAGAAGGACAAAGGCTGCCGATGAACGCACACGCAACGTCAAGACCGTCCGGAGCATGGCGGCAAAAGGATTTGAGCCGTCCTTGGTGGCACGTATACTGAATGACTGTGATATTGTTGACAATGATTGATAATTAGAATATGAGACTGTTCAGATCACTATATGATTTCTTCATGCCGCGCTACTGCAAGGTCTGCGGCGAAAGGCTGACTGTCGGAGAGGAACATGTGTGCATGGGATGTTATGCCAGAATGCCGTTCATTGAATGGGACGGTCAGGGCGAACTGAGTCCGGCGGAACGGATTCTTGCGGCAGAACCCGGGTTCGTTCGTGCGGCATCGGTCATGCAGTATGAGAAGGAGAGCAATTACAGGAAAATCATTTACCATCTCAAGTATCACGGACATCCGGATGTAGGTGTCTGGCTGTCGGAAATCGGTGCTCAGAGGTTGAATGACAAGGGATTCTTTGATGGAATAGATCTCATTGTTCCGGTACCGTTGTCCAAACGCAAACGTCGTCATCGTGGTTATAACCAATGTTCGTATATAGCTTTCGGCATAAGAAAGGTTACCGGACTTCCTGTATTTGAGGATATTCTTACACGTGAACGCGGAAAATCCAGACAGGCCGGTCTGGGACGTTTCCAGCGGTGGAAAAATGCAAGCGGATTATACAATGTGGCCCGTCCTGAATGTCTGAACGGCAAGCATCTGCTTCTGGTCGATGACGTCATGACAACGGGTGCGACCATATGTTCAGTAATGTCGTCCATTCATGAGTCTGTTCCCGATGCCAAAGTGAGTGTCTTTACACTTGCTATTGCCGGACAATGATTCCAGGTATCGTATTATTGATTATCTTTACCCCCATGAATCTTCTGGAAAAGGTACAACATATCAGAATCGCCGATTTTGCATATGACCTGCCCGATGACAGGATTGCAAAATTCCCACTGCCGGAAAGGGACAGTTCCAAACTTCTCATTTACCGGCATGGCGATATCTCTCAAGATACTTTCCGTTCGATTACCGGCTATTTGCCGGAAGGTGCGCTCATGGTGTTCAATAACACGCGTGTCATTCAGGCGCGTCTGCATTTCCGCAAGCAGGCGACCGGAGGACCGAAATCACAGGGGGCACTTATAGAGGTTTTCCTTCTTGAACCTGCCATTCCATCGGACTATCAGGTGAACTTTACCTGTTCGGACCATTGCAGCTGGTATTGTATGATCGGTAATCTGAAACGTTGGAAAGATGATACTCCTGTCCTTTCACAGACTATCCGGCATGAAGGAAACGAGTATGTGCTCACTGCCAGACGCGGTCCTCAGCACGGTAGCGGATACCGTGTGGATTTCGAATGGACCGGCGGCATGAGTTTCGCACAGTTGCTGGAAAGTGTTGGCGAGATACCCATTCCTCCTTATCTGAACCGTGAATCGCAGGAGAGTGACCGTCAGACATATCAGACTGTCTATTCCAAGATAAAGGGTAGTGTGGCTGCCCCGACAGCAGGACTTCATTTTACAGAGCGGGTACTTGCGGACATTGAAGCACACGGAATCGAACGCGAAGAGGTGACTCTCCACGTTGGTGCCGGGACGTTCCGCCCTGTCAAGACCAGCGAGATAAGCGGACACGAGATGCATACGGAATTCATTTCCGTCAGGCGCACCACCATTGAACGTCTCATGGCGCATGGTGGAAAAGCCATTGCTGTCGGAACGACATCGGTCCGTACACTTGAGAGCCTGTATTACATCGGTGTTTATTTGAGCACCCATCCCGATGCGACACCCGAGGACATGCAGGTCGAGCAGTGGACTCCATATGAGACCAGTCCATCAATGAGCAGTGTCGAGGCCCTTGAAAGTATTGTCCGGTATTTGGACAGTCACGGTCTGGATGCCTTGAAAACGAGCACACGCATTATTATTGCTCCAGGATATGAATACCATATTGTCAGTACTATGGTGACGAATTTCCATCAGCCTCAGAGTACTCTCCTGCTGTTGGTGTCGGCATTCCTGAAAGGTGACTGGAAACGTATTTACGATTATGCGCTGGCAAACGGATTCCGTTTCCTGAGTTATGGTGATTCATCAATTCTTATTCCCTGATTTTGACAATGGCAACATATAAGGAGCATTTTGAAGAGTCACTGAGTCTGCTGAAAAGACTTATTGCACAGCCTTCTCCCAGTCGCAGCGAGCAGGCTGTTTCCGAACTTGTCCTGGCCGACCTGCGTGCACACGGATATGAACCGACACAGATAGGGCTGAACCTTATGGCTCGGGGACATCATTACAATCCGTCAAAACCCAATCTGCTGCTTAACAGTCATATGGATACCGTCAAGCCTGTTCAGGGATGGCAGACAGACCCTTTCATGCCTCTTGTTGAAGATGGTCGTCTGATAGGACTGGGCAGTAATGATGCCGGCGCAAGTCTTGTGTCACTCATGCATACGTTTTATCTTCTTGATTCATACGGTCAGAAGTACAATCCGATATTTCTTGCGACAGCGCAGGAGGAAGTTAACGGTGATGGTGGCATGAAGATGGTATTCACCCACCTGCCCGAGATTGAGGTGGCTCTGATAGGTGAGCCTACCGGTATGCAGCCGGCAATTGCAGAAAAGGGTCTTATGGTCCTTGACTTTACGGTAGAGGGCAAGGCCGGTCATGCTGCGCGTGCAGAAGGAATCAATGCTCTTTACCGTGCCATGGATGTGATTTCAATGCTCCGTGATTTCAGATTCGAACAGGATTCTCCGTTCCTTGGACCGGTCAGGATGACGGTTACCATGGTACATGCCGGAACCCAGCATAATGTGATTCCCGATACCTGCACATTTACTGCTGATGTACGCAGCAATGAGTTGTATTCAAATAACCGCATTTTTGAAATGGTGGGAGCAAGTCTCCCGGAATGGTGTCATATGCGGGCCCGTTCCTTCAACCTGAATTCTTCACGGCTGGATCCTGAACATCCGATAGTCAGGAAAGCCGTGTCACTTGGACTTGAACCGTACGGGTCACCCACATTGTCAGACCAGGCAGTGTTGTCTTGTCCTTCATTCAAAATGGGCCCTGGAGATTCTGCGCGTTCGCATACTGCAGGTGAATACATCCGTCTTGAAGAACTTGAAGCTGCCGTTCCCGCTTACATGGCTCTTCTTGACGGACTTGAAATATAATTGGACTGAAGCATCAATTTTTCGATATGGACAACATTACAGCAACAGGAATCAAAAGCATTGAAATCAAATCGCTTTGGGGTCGCAAACACATTCTCTGGAATCTGCGTCCCGATGTCAATATTCTGAGCGGTGTGAATGGTACAGGCAAGAGTACTATTCTGAACAGAACCGTCGCTGCCTTGGACTTTATTTCAGGAGAGTCCGATGAACCGGTTCCTGAAGTCACTATAGAATTTGAACCGGCTGGGGCAAACGCATTCAGCTATGATGTGATCCGCAGTATTGACCGTCCTATGATGCATTCCACATTGCTTGAAAAGATGTCTGACAGCAATGTCGTGTCGGAACTTGACTGGCAGCTGTACAAACTGCAGCGCCGTTATCTTGACTATCAGGTCAATATAGGAAACCGTACAATACAGCTGCTTACACAGGGTACTCCCGAGAGCATGGCCGAGGCACAGCATGTTTCCATGCCAAGGGTCCAGTTCATGGACTGTATGGATGAACTGTTCCAGGATACCGGCAAGAAGATTGTCCGCACCAGCAACGAGATATGTTTCGACCAGTTTGGGATGACTCTGCTTCCATACAGCCTGTCATCGGGCGAAAAGCAGCTGTTGGTCATTATGCTGACAATGCTTGTCCAGGACATGAAACCGTGTATCCTGCTCATGGATGAACCTGAGATATCATTGCACATTGAATGGCAGCAGCAACTGTTGAACCGTGTGCGTCAGTTGAATCCCAATGCCCAGATAATCATGACAACACATTCTCCGGCGCTCATCATGGACGGCTGGATGGATTGCGTATGTGATGTCGATGAAATAACAGTCCGATGAACAAACTGCTGGACAACGTCAATTCCAAGTATCTGGAGGCGGCTGACCGTCTGCTTCCGGGCAGTCGTCGCGGACGTATCATAGCTTACGTGGAGAGTTATGACGATGTGTCCTTCTGGCGTGTGCTGCTTGATGAGTTTGAGACCCCAGAACATTATTTTCAGATATTGCTTCCAACCAAGAGTGGACTGACTAAAGGCAAGAAACCTGCATTGAGTTCCTGTCTGGGACAGAACAGTCTTGGAACTCACATGATTGCATGCGTGGACAGCGACTATGACTGGCTTCTGGATGACATAACCGAAACTTCACGTCAGGTCAACAATAATCCATACGTTATCCAGACCTATACTTATGCCATTGAAAATTATCAGTGCTGGGCCCGCAGCCTGCATCAGATTTGTGTGCAGTGTACACTTAATGACCGTGAACCGCTTGACATGGAGGCGTTTATGGAGATGTACTCAAAAGCTGTATGGCCGCTCTTTGTCTGGAATGTGTGGTTCTACCGCAGCCGTCGCCATTCGGAATACAGCATGCAGGATCTGAATATGGACATTCGTCTTGGAAAAGTGGATATTAAGCATCCTGTCAAGATTCTGCAGTCTCTCGCTGACCGTTGTGTACGCAAGGTGAAAAACTTTGAACAGGAAATGCCCGATGCAATTGAAAAGGTTGAGGAACTTATGAAACAGCTTGTCTTCAAGGGGGTTACTCCGCAAAACTGTTATTTGTTCATTCAAGGGCATCACCTGGTCGAGAATGTCATAATGAAGGTACTTGATCCCATCTGTACCAGTCTTCGTCAGGAACGTGAGAATGACATACGTCACATGGCCCGCCATGAGCAGCAGTACCAGAACGAGCTGAGTGCGTATCGTCACAGCCAGATGGATATTCTGGAAGCCTTGAGAAAGAATACACATTACCGTGACTGCCCCATGTATGCCATGATGCAGAAGGATCTCAGAGACCTGTTAGTATCGTTTCCAGAACGAGGGGGAGAACAGAAGCAGAACGGCAAAGACCTCAAGTCGGCCGACCAGCATGAGCAGGGTTGAGAACCATTTTCCAATGGCCGGCATATTGTCCCACGGAATGTTGCATCCGTGATATCCTATTGTCAGTCCTACGTTGCTCAGACATGAGATGGACGTTCCGTATGCGTCAGTAATGTCAAGTCCGATGGCAATGTAGAAGAACCATCCGAAGAAGACCAATGCCAGGAAGAAGATGAAGAACGTGAGTACGCTCTGACGTGCCTGTGGGGAAATGACTTTGCCGTTTATGCGGACAGGCAATACGGCATTGGGATGCAGTATGCGATTTACTTCATTTCTCATTGATTTGGCCAGAATGGCAATTCTGATGGACTTGATACCTCCCGATGTTGATCCGCCACAACCGCCAGCATACATGCATAGACCTAGAATCATCCAGATGAATGGAGGCCATGTGGTATAGTCCGTTATGGTGAATCCGGTCGTCGTGATGATTGATACCACATGGAAAACAGCATTTCGTATGGAATCACCGACATTATTAGGTGTTCCTAAAAACAGTCCTGCTCCGACAATAAGAGAAAAGATCAGGATTATTGACAGATACCATTGGAATTCAGTGTCTGTGAAGATTTTCGAAACTCGTCCCTTGAATGCTACGAAAAAAATGAGGCCGTAGTTTATTCCTGACAGGAACATGAACAGTGTGATTACATATTCTATGGTGGGCGAAGCGTAGTATGCTATGCTGGCGTTTCTAGTTGAGAATCCTCCTGTTGCTGCGGTGCAAAGGGCGTGATTTACGCTGTCGAACAGTCCCATTCCACATAGTTTCAGACAAGCTGCGCAACTGGCGGTAATTAGCAGGTAGACTGTGAGAATCCAGCGGCCGCTGACGCTGATTCTGGGGTGGAGTTTGTTTCTTGCCGGTCCGGTTGCTTCGGCAGCGAACAGCTGGACTTCGCCAACGCCGAAGATAGGTAACACTGCTACTGTAAAGAACACGATACCCAGACCGCCTATCCATTGGGTCAGACTGCGCCAGAACAGTAGTCCGTGAGGAATGATTTCAACATCGGGGATTATGGTCGAACCGGTTGTGGAAAAGCCGGACATGGTCTCGAAATAGGCGTCGGTAAAGGACGGTATGTATCTGGATAGAAAGTACGGCATGCAACCGAATACAGAAAAGACCACCCAGGTGATGGCAACCACGATATAGCCGTCCCTTCGTGTCATGATGTTTTCCTCATGCCGTGCCTTCTTTCCGAAAAGCAGCATGCTCATGCCTGCCACTCCTGCAATGAGAGCTGAGGCTATGAACGCGAAAAGGTCGTCTTCGCGCATAAATAAGGGCATAAGACCGCATAGAAGCATCAGTCCTGCTTCAATCAGAAGAAGAACTCCAATTATGCGGCTTATGATCTTCGGGTGTATCAATTGAAATACCTTTCTATGGTTTTGATCATTCCTTCAAGGCAGAAAACCACAACATGGTCTTCTCTCTGTATCTGTGTGTTGCCGGTTACCAGAATGGCTTCGCCGTTGCGGATAAGTCCGCCTATTGTGACTCCCTTTGGCAAGGAGATGTCCTTTATGGGATAGCGTGTGATACGGGCTCCCTCCATGACATTGAATTCGGCCACATCGGCATTTGCGAACGTCAGGCACTTGACGTTTGTGACATCGGCATCCAGCATCATCTGGTAGATGTGGCTGGCTGCAATCTTTTTCTTGTTGATTACGGTGCCGATGTCAAGGCGTTCGGCCATGTTGATGTAATCGATGTTTTCAACCTCAGCTATGGTTTTGGTAACTCCGAACCTTTTTGCGGCCAGACAGGCGAGAATATTAGTTTCTGAATTGTCAGTAAGGGCTACAAATGCTTCCGTATGCGAAATACCCTCGCTCTGAAGAAGACTCGGGTCGCGACCGTCTCCGTTTATTATCATTACGCGGCTGTCAACCAGTTCTGTGAGACGATGACATCGGGCCAGGTCACTCTCAATGATTTTGAGGTTGATGTAGTCAGGTACAAGTTGGGCTGCACGTACCGCTATGCGGCTACCTCCCATAATTATGACATCCCGAATATCGGGGAGTTCCTGCTTTCCAGCTATGCGGCGAATGTGGGCAATATGCTTCTTCATCGTCATGAAATAGACAAGGTCGCCTGCCAGGATGCTGTCATTTCCATTTGGGATGATAGTTCTTTCCTCGCGCATTATGGCTACAATATGGAACGGCTGGTCTGGTCCCAGTGTGTTCAGCGGACGGTTGAGGATTTCTGCGCCCTCGCGAATCTTCACGCCCATCATGACCAGTGCTCCTCCAGCAAATTCCCACCATTGACGAATCCAACTGACTTTCATGCCGGCTACGATATCTCTGGCTGCAAGCATCTCCGGGTATATAAGCGAGTCTATTCCGGTCTTTTGGAACAATTCCATATTCTTGGGCTGCAGATATTCGTAGTTATCTATTCTGGCCAATGTCTTTTTTGCGCCAAGAGAATGTGCCAACTGGCATGCAACCAGATTGCGGCTCTCATCGGGTGTGACGGCAACGAACAGGTCTGCACTACCGGCACCTGCCTCTTTCAGTCCCATTATTGAAACGGGTGATTCCTGTATGGTCAGCAGGTCAAAACTGGACCCCATCTGGCTAAGTCTGTCTTCGCTGTCGTCCAGAAGGGTTATGTCCTGGTTCTCACCTGAAAGCAATTTCGCAAGATGGGTGCCGACATTGCCGGCTCCTGCTATGACTATCTTCATGGCCGTATGTTTTTAGTGAGACTTTCAAGTGCTTCAATGACGCCTTCTTTGTCAATTCTGCAGATATGCAGAAGCTGTGGAGTGCTGCCATGTTCAATGAACCGGTCAGGCAACCCCAAACGGATTATGCGGGGGGAAAAACCGTTGTCTGTCATGTATTCTGAAACTGCAGAACCAAGTCCGCCTGTGACGCATCCGTTTTCGATGGTTATGATATTACTGAAGTTATGTGCTACATTTTCCAGGATGTCAGTATCAATTGGCTTGAGAAAACGCATGTCGAATAGAGCAGCGGATAGTCTGCTGTCATTTTTTTCTTCCCATTCTTCTATGGCTTCCATGGCAATGTTTCCTATAGGTCCTATTGACAGAACCGCGACATCATTACCATTCTTTATCGTACGTCCTGTTCCTACTACAATAGGTTCCATTGGTCTATGCCAGTCTGCCAGTACACCGCGGCCACGGGGATATCGGATTACAAACGGTCCCTGTCCCGGTAATTGTGCCGTGTACATGAGATTCCTCAGTTCCGCTTCATCGAATGGAGATGAGATGGTAAGATTTGGTATGGGACGCAGAAATGCAAGATCGAAAGCTCCATGATGGGTGGGACCGTCTTCACCGACCAGTCCGGCGCGGTCAAGGCAGATTACGGCATTCAGTTTCTGAATGGCTATGTCATGAATCACGTTATCGTAAGCGCGTTGCATGAATGACGAATAGATGTTACAGAACGGAAGCATGCCTTCGGCTGCAAGACCGCCGGCGAATGTCATGGCGTGTCCTTCGGCAATTCCGACATCGAAACAACGGTTGGGAAACTCCTTCATGGGAATGTCCATACTGCAACCTAATGGCATTGCAGGAGTTATGCCGACAATACGGCTGTTCTCCTTCATAAGTTCAAGCAACGTATTTCCGAAAACATCCTGGAACAATGGCGGTAGACCGGCTGCGTTCCTCTGCAGACGTTGTCCGGTATTCTTATCGAACAGACCTGGGGCATGCCATATCTCAGAATCGGTTTCTGCAGGCTTGTAGCCTTTCCCCTTTACCGTAATGATATGAAGCAACTTAGGTCCGTGCATGTTCTTGATGTTGCTTAGAATTCGTACCAGATTCTGCACGTTGTGCCCGTCAACCGGTCCGAAATAGCGCACATCCATTCCTTCAAACACATTGCTCTGGTGTGACCACTTGATTTTGAGGCGATTGTTACGCCGGATGATTTTGCGTCGTCTTTCTTCGTTCATCAGTCCAAGACGGTACAGCACTCTAGAAGCCAGATAGCGGAATGTGTTATATGGGCGTGAGGTTTGCAGATGTGTCAGGTAACTGCGCATGCCACCGACACTCTTTGAGATGCTCATATTGTTGTCATTCAAAATGATGAGCAGGTCATTGCTGTTGCTTGAGGCATTGTTCAGACCTTCGAATGCAAGTCCACCGCTCATGGCACCGTCACCGATCACAGCAACAGTGCGTCTTTCGGGGTGATTGCTGCGCCCTATTGCTACGGCCATGCCCAGAGCTGCTGAGATGGAGTTCGATGCATGTCCGGAGGTGAAACTGTCATACGGGCTTTCATCGGGTGATGGGAACGGCTTGAGCCCCCCGAGTTTGCGGTTGGTATGGAAATTTTCCTTTCTTCCTGTAAGTATCTTATGTGCGTATGCCTGATGACCTACGTCCCAGACAATGCGGTCCTGCGGAGTGTTGAAAACATAATGGAGAGCCACAGTCAGTTCGACAGTTCCCAGGCTTGACCCGAAATGTCCGGGATTTGTGGACAATTCGTCAATGAGCATCTGTCGAAGTTCGGAGCACAATTGTGGTAACTGGCCGGTTCCCAGCTTCTTCAGATCATCGGGGTTGTCAATGCCGTCAAGCAGCTTTTTCCCGTTCATGTTATCCATCGTCTTTTTTCTCCAGTTCAAACGGACCGCAAAGATACTAACATTTGTTCAAATGTGGGGTCAGTCAATTTGTATGGGCTTGTATTTAGGAACAAGAAGTTTCATTACAGTCCATCCAATCAGATAGGCTACAGCACAAATACAGAAGACTATCATGTATCCGGCTTCCTTTCCTTCAAATCCCATGAATGTGAAGGCTGAACCCATGGCCGCGCTCTTGGTGAACAGCATACCGGCGCCCTTGTTGATCATGAACGATGCCAGACCACCCATTGTGGTGCCGACTCCGGTAATGGTACCGATGGTCGATTTGGGGAACATGTCTCCGATGGTGGAATACAGATTGGCTGACCATGCCTGATGTCCTGCACCGGCAAGTCCGATGATGATGGCCGGGAACCATGCACTGTACTGTCCGAGTGGTTGTGCAAACAGAGCCAGAAGAGGGAAGAATGCAAAGATGAGCATTGCTTTCATGCGTCCGGGGTAAGGATCCATTCCTTTCTTCTCAACGAAATATTTAGGCAGGTATCCGCCGCCTATGCTGACTACTGTTACAATCAGATACAGAACGAAAATCAGCATTATGGCTTCCTTTGAATCCGAACGGTAACCATACTGGTCCGAGAAATATGCAGGTGCCCAGAAAAGGAAGAACCACCAGACGCCGTCAGTGAAGAATTTGCCGCAGATGAAAGCCCATGTCTGACGGAATGTGAAACACTTGAAGAAAGGTATGCTCTTCTCTTTCTTTGCTTCCAGTGCTGAAGCTGCTGCTTCGGCTGCTTCCTGGGCGTCGTCCTGATGGATATATTCCAGTTCGGCTGTGTTCACGCGTTTTGACTTTTCGGGGCTCTCATAAAGCAGGAACCAGAACAGCATCCAGACGAAGCCAAGGGCTCCTATTATTATGAATGCCATTTCCCATCCCCATCTGGAGGCGAGCAGAGGGATTGTGGCTGGGGCCACAAGAGCTCCGACTGAAGCTCCGGCGTTGAAGATTGATGTCGCGAATGCGCGGTCTTTCTTCGGGAAGTATTCTGCGGTGACTTTGATGGCAGCAGGGAAATTGCCCGATTCGCCCAGTGCCAGAACCATGCGGCAGAAAATGAAAAGATAGACCGATGCTGTGGTGATAACCAGGCCGAAAGCATTGCCGAACTTGATGGCGGCCCATCCGCAGGCGGCATGGAGACATGCACCGATTGACCAGATGAATATAGCCCACAGATAACCCTTCCTGGTTCCGAGCCAGTCAATGAACTTTCCTGCGAAAAGGCAGGCTATCGCATAGAAGATCGAGAAGAAACCTGTTATGGTTCCGTATTGGCTGTCAGTCCACGAGAAGTCTTGTGAAATGAAATCCTTCCAGGTCAGTGACAGAACCTGACGGTCCATGTAATTGATTGTTGTCGCAAAGAACAGAAGCGCTACCATAACCCAACGGAAGTTGGTCATGGCTGTACTTTTCATCTTATTCGGGGTACTCATGAAAAATATGGTTAATTGGTTGTTTCCAGTTCAAAACTCCCAAAGATATACATTATAAAATAAATAATGGCTAACTTTGGGTGATTTTACGGAACCACATATTGCAATGACCTATTCAATTGATGATATCAGTCAGATAATCAACGCTGAAAGACACGGATCCTGTCCGGCAGTGATAACGACCCTTCTTACAGACAGCCGTTCATTGTGTTTTCCTCAGGAGAGCCTTTTCTTCGCACTTCAGGGTCCCAGAAGAGACGGACATGAATATATAGGAGAACTGTACGGGCATGGAGTGAGAAATTTTGTTGTCAGCCGCTTGCCTGACTCGCTTGATTCATTTTCTGAGTGCAATTTTCTTCTTGTCCGTGATACACTTCAGGCGTTGCAGACTCTGGCAGCGTGCCATCGGGCTAAATTCAGCGTACCTGTAGTTGGAATTACGGGCAGCAATGGAAAGACTGTTATAAAAGAATGGCTGTATCAGCTGCTGGAGCCTGACCGTCATGTCACCCGATCGCCGCGCAGCTATAATTCGCAGATCGGAGTTCCGCTTTCTGCCTGGCTCATGAATGATCAGACTCAGCTTGGCATATTTGAAGCAGGCATTTCGCGCAAGGATGAGATGTCCAGGTTGTGGAAGGTGATTGCGCCCACAATAGGTGTGATTTCAAACATAGGTCAGGCGCATCAGGAGAATTTCTCATCCATGCAGGAGAAGTGCATGGAAAAACTGAAACTGTTTCGTGGTTGTGATGTCATCATATATGACGGGGACAATACTCTGATTCAGGATTGCGTGAACAAGACTGTAGTTACAGCGCGTGAAATAGCCTGGTCGCGGAAGAATCAGGAGAAGCCATTGTTCATTTCGAAAATTGAAAGGGGACAGAATTCCACTCTTGTAGAGTATCGTTTCATAGGACTGGTAGGTAGCTATACCATTCCATTCACTGATGATGCTTCGATTGAGAACTCCCTGAATTGTCTCGCCGTGTGTCTGTATCTGATGATGACACCTGATACTATCGCCAAACGTATGGCCACTTTGGAACCTTTGGCCATGAGGCTTGAGGTCAAGGATGGAAAGAACGGCTGCATAGTCATTAACGACAGTTATAGTAATGACATCTCATCGCTTGGAATAGCTCTGGATTTCATGGCTCGTCGTGTGGAAGGGAAAAAATCCGGAAGAACACTCATATTGTCTGACATACTTCAATCCGGACTGTCCAATTCTGAACTGTACAGAAGAGTGGCACAGCTTATTGAGAGTCGCGGAATAGACAAACTCATTGCGATAGGTACGGAAATCATGCAGTCTCAGAAGCGCTTCGCAGTCAGTGAAAAACATTTCTTTGAGACTACTCAGGAATTTCTGAAGTCCGATATACCCGATTCCCTGCATGATGAAATGATACTGGTCAAGGGTGCCAGGGTGTTCCGTTTCGAACAGATTGTGGAACGGCTTGAACTTAAGGTTCATGAGACCATTCTCGAGGTCAGTCTTCACGGTATTGCAGAAAATCTGGAACGCTATCGTTCAATGCTGTCGCCTGATACACGCATGGTGTGCATGGTCAAGGCATCGGCATACGGGGCCGGAGCCATCGAGGTGGCGCGTACTTTACAGGATCGAAAAGTTGATTATCTGGCTGTAGCTGTAGCCGATGAGGGCTGCGAACTGCGACGTGCCGGAATCAATACGGGAATAATGGTGATGAATCCTGAAAGGACATCTTTCAATACTCTTTTTGACTGGAAACTTGAGCCTGAGGTTTATAGTTTCGGACTGCTCGAGGCATTGATCCATGCGGCTGAACGTCGTGGTATTACCGGTTTCCCGATACATATCAAGATCGATACTGGAATGCATCGGTTAGGCTTCCAACCATCAGATATGGAACGGCTTGTGAAACGTCTGGGAAGTCAGAACTCTCTGGTCCCCTATTCTGTTTTCTCGCATTTTGTGGGCAGTGATTCCAATAGCTTTGACGATTTCACTCATACTCAAGCCTCTTTTTTCAAACAGGCGGCCGATGAACTGCAGACTGGTTTCGAGCATCACATTATCCGTCATATCTGTAATTCGGCTGGCATTGAGCGATTCCCGCAGTATCATAACGATATGGTTAGGCTCGGGCTTGGACTGTACGGCATCAGTCCTCTTGACAACAGCTCTCTTTCCAATGTGTTCACCCTTAAGACTACCATTCTGCAGATCCGTACTCTTGAACCTTCCGAGACAGTCGGATACAGCCGTCGTGGCGTGTTGAAGCGTACGTCCAGGATAGCGGCCATACCTATCGGATACGCCGATGGACTGGACCGCCATCTCGGCAACGGACATGCGTACTGTCTTGTGGGCGGGAAGAAGGCATGGTATGTCGGGAATATCTGTATGGATGTATGCATGATTGACGTTACGGATATTGATTGTCAGGAGGGTGACAAAGTCGAGATTTTCGGTCCTGATCTTCCGGTCAGCCTGTTGTCTGACGAACTTGGAACAATACCATATGAGATTATTTCAACTATCTCTACACGAGTGAAAAGAATTTATTATACTGAATAATTTCTTGCTTTTGATTTCTAAAACGGAAAACTTTTTAATGTAAGGAAAAACGTAATTAGCTGGATTTTAGAGTTATATATTGTTAAAACGGAAAACTCTATAAATTCGGTTGATAACTTTATTTTTATTTTTTCTTTATCGTCTGCGAATTTGTTGATACATTTGCTCCGCTCTACCACAAACAAGTGGGCTGAGTTTTTTTTGTGAAGTTGACAAACAATAAATAACATTTTGTAATGGCAGACGGCAAACAGACTTATTCGTTTGATGAAGCATTCAAGGCTTCGGTCGAATACTTTGGCGGCGATGAACTGGCTGCGAAAGTATGGGTTAACAAATACGCGGTCAAGGATTCGTTCGGCAACATTTACGAGAAGACTCCAGATGACATGCATTGGAGAATTGCCAACGAGATTTCACGGGTAGAGGCAAAATATGCCAATCCTCTGGATGCTCAGAGAATCCATGATTTGCTTGAAGGATTCAAGTACATTGTTCCTCAGGGAAGCCCAATGACAGGTATTGGCAACAATTATCAGATAGCCTCCCTTTCCAATTGTTTCGTGATAGGTAATGAGGGATCGTCAGACTCTTATGGCGCAATCATGAAGACCGATGAAGAGCAGGTCCAGCTCATGAAGCGTCGTGGTGGAGTTGGCCATGATCTGTCTCACATCCGTCCCAAGGGTTCTCCCGTTAAGAATTCCGCTCTTACATCAACCGGCTTGGTTCCGTTTATGGAGCGTTTTTCCAATTCGACCCGTGAGGTTGCTCAGGACGGCCGTCGCGGTGCTCTTATGCTGAGCGTTTCAATCAAGCACCCGGATTCGGAATCGTTCATTGATGCTAAAATGACAAGTGGAAAGGTTACCGGTGCCAATGTCTCAGTGAAGATTGATGATGCATTCATGCAGGCTGCTGTTGAAGGCAAGCCATATATGCAGACATATCCCATTGATTCAGATCAGCCTAAGTATACACGTGAGGTGGATGCCCAGGAACTTTGGAAGAAGATTGTCCACAACGCCTGGAAGAGTGCAGAACCGGGCGTGTTGTTCTGGGATACCATACTTCGGGAATCAGTGCCTGACTGCTATGCCGATCTTGGTTTCCGTACTGTCAGTACTAATCCTTGTGGTGAAATTCCGCTTTGTCCATATGACAGTTGTCGTCTTCTTGCCATAAACCTTTATTCTTATGTGAAGAATCCATTCACACCTGAGGCAAGCTTCGATTTCGATCTGTTCCGTCAGCATGTGGCAGTAGCCCAGCGTATTATGGATGACATCATTGACCTGGAAATCGAAAAGATTGAAATGATTCAGGCCAAGATAGCAAGTGATCCGGAAAACGACGAAACGAAATATACTGAAAAACGTCTGTGGGAGAAGATCATGCGCAAGAGTCTTATGGGTCGTCGTACCGGTGTCGGCATTACCGGCGAAGGTGACATGCTGGCTGCTATGGGACTGCGCTATGGCACTGATGAGGCTACTCAATTTGCAGAAAGCGTTCAGCGTACTCTTGCCCTTGCGGCATACCGTTCTTCAGTGGACATGGCCCGTGAACGTGGCGCATTTGAGGTCTTTGACTGGAAGCGTGAAAAGGACAATCCTTTCATTATGCGTATCAAGGAGGCCGATGAGCAGCTCTATCAGGATATGAAGAAGTATGGACGTCGGAATATTGCGTGTCTGACTATAGCTCCGACCGGTACAGTCAGTCTTATGACTCAGACTACTTCAGGATTGGAGCCTGTGTTCATGCCCGTTTACAAACGTCGCCGCAAGGTCAATAGGGATGATGAGAATGCCAATGTCACTTTCACCGATGTAAACGGTGATTCCTTTGAGGAATACATAGTTTTCCACCACAAGTTTGTGGACTGGATGAAGGCTAATGGAATAGATCCTTCTCAGAATTTTTCACAGGAACAGATTGACGAACTTGTTGCCCGTTCACCCTACTACAAGGCAACAGCTCAGGATGTTGACTGGCTCAATAAGGTTCGCATGCAGGGCCGTCTGCAGAAGTGGGTTGACCATTCAATCAGTGTTACCATAAACCTTCCGGCCGATGTTTCAGAAGAACTTGTGGGCCAGTTGTATGTAGAGGCCTGGAAGTGTGGATGTAAGGGTTGTACTGTATATCGCGAGGGTTCACGTGATGGAGTTCTTGTTGACCTGAAGGGTGAGAAGAAGGATACTTCAAAGGATTCCGTAAAGAAGGATACCAAGGAACCGCTTATGGCTCCCGGCGATTGTCATCCTCGTGAAGTCGTTGAGACTCGCCCGCGTATTCTTGAGGCCGATGTGGTCCGCTTTCAGAATAATAAGGAGAAATGGGTTGCCTTTGTCGGTCTGCTCAATGGTCGTCCATACGAAATCTTTACCGGTTTCCAGGATGATGAGGAAGGAATAGCCCTTCCAAAGACCGTTGAACGTGGACTTATCATTAAAAATATCGATGAGAACGGCAATAAGCGTTATGACTTCCAATTTGTAAACAAACGTGGTTATAAGGTTACTATTGAAGGTCTGAGCGAGAAGTTCGATAAGGAATACTGGAATTATGCCAAGCTTATTTCAGGCGTACTCCGTTATCAGATGCCTATAGACCTGTGCATGAAACTTATTGCTTCCCTGGATCTCGGAAGTGAGAATATCAATAACTGGAAGAATGGCGTTGAACGTGCACTGAAGAAATACGTTCAGGACGGTACTGCAGTGTCAGGCGAGAAATGTTCTGTTTGCGGTTCTGAATCTCTTGTATATCAGGAAGGATGTCTCATCTGTAAGAACTGTGGGTCTTCACGTTGCGGATAATATGCGCATTTCTGATCAGAAAATATCACTTTGCGGTCTGCGGTTCTATGCCTATCATGGCGTGGAACCGCAGGAGCGCATTGTAGGCGCATGGTATAATGTTGATCTGACTTTGAATGTCAAGGTTGATGCTTCTCTCAAATCAGATAATCTGTCCCATACTGTGAATTATGCTCAAGCCTCAAGAATAATAGCTGGTGAAATGGAGATTCCTCACGCACTTATTGAGTCATTGACCTGGTCTATTGTACAAAGGCTGATGGATGAACTGGAACTTGTAACCGGTTTGGAAATTAAGGTCTCGAAAATGAATCCTCCTGTTTGTGCACCTTGTGATAGTGCATCATTTTCTCTTGTTGTCAGCAGAGATTGATCAGCAGCGGAGACTGCTTTCGATGTTTTCTATATCGGCTCTGAAACTCTTGTCAACCTGAATCTGGTCGCGTACAGCACCGAATGCATGTAGAACGGTTGCATGATCGCGTTTGCCTATACGTGCTCCGATCTTTGATGTTGACATGTCCAGATACTTGTTGGCTAGGAACATGCTTATCTGTCTGGCTTGTACGACTTCATGCTTGCGTGATTTTGATTGAATCAACTCCGGGCTAAGATTGTAGTAATCGCATACTTTGCTGATAATGTTGTCGATTGTGACAGGCTTGCGCTCATAGCTTTGCGATTTTTCAAGCACGTGTTTTGCCAAATCAAGGTCAATATCCTTTCCGTATATGGTAGAGTGGGCCATTATGGCAACAATCACACCTTCCAAATCCCTGACGTTATCAGTAATATTTTCAGCAATGTAATTAATTACTGCCTGAGGGAAATTAAGTCCTTCTCTCCTGGTCTTTTCCTTGAGAATGTCCACCCTCAACTCAAAGTCTGGTCTTTCCAATTCTGCAACAAGACCCCATTTGAATCTTGTCACAAGCCTTTCTTCCAGATCCTTCATGTCTTTTGGCGGACGGTCACTTGTCATTATTATCTGCTTGTGGTTGAGATGCAAGTGGTTGAATATGTGGAAGAATGTGTTTTGGGTTTTCGCCTGACCTGCCATTTCCTGCATGTCATCTATAATCAGAACATCTATGGTCTGATAGAAATGGATGAAGTCATTGATGGTGTTGTTTCTGACTGAATCCACATATTGGACCATGAAAAGATGTGCAGATACGTACAGGACTCTCAGTTCAGGATGGAGTTCACGTACCTTCATGCCGATGGCATTTACAAGATGTGTCTTGCCTACTCCCGATGCGCCATAAAGGAACAGTGGATTGAATGCTGTGCCTGCAGGATTGAGAGCAATAGTTTCCGCGGCTGTTCTTGCAAGCCTGTTACTGCTTCCTTCAACAAAATTATCAAAACGATATTTGTTGTCAAGATTGGGATTCAGATCCTGAACAAGAGGTGCATCGGACGGTACTGGAGCTTTATTGTCTGCTGATCCGGTTTTCCTTATATCAGTATTTGTAAGATTTTGTGAACTTTCATTCCTGAGGAGACCATTTTCCTTGTCAGTTACAATACTATATGAAAGTTGGACGCCACGGCCAAATACTTTTATGAGAGCAGCCTTAAGGACACCAAGGCAGTTCTGCTCCAGATATTCATAAACGAAACCGCTTGGAACCTGGATTGTCAACTCACCGTTTTCAAATGAAATGGGGACAATGACAGTGAACCATGCATCGAAAACATTTTCCGACACATTATCCCGGATGAACCCGAGACACTGCTCCCATTTTGAATTCAGCTCAGCTATTGACATTATTAAAGGTGCTGATGTTTCTATCGGCAATGCAAAATTGGGAATCTTATTTCAAATGGCAAAATACCAAAATACGGACCGTTTTTCAGGTTTCTGTAATTAACTGAGAATGAACTACTTCTATAATCTTTACAGTTGTGTTGAAAACTGCATATTGCATTTTATTAAATACTTGTAAATGAGAACTATAGCCTGTTGATAACTTCTTTGGAAATAATGTATGCAAGGTTCCGGATTGCGTTTTGACAAGTTCCTAAGCGCTTTTTTAAAATTGATATGTTAATTGTCAACGACCGGCGATAATTAGACGAAATCTAAATTAAGACGCTTTGGTGATGAGACAGAATACAGGAATAATGCTATTTCACAATTACTCTTTTGCCATTCTTGAATTGAACCAGGAAGGCATCGGGAAATCGTGATTTTACACTTTTCAGATATTCCGTAACCTTTTTCTTGTCTGTGTCGTCTCCACACGTATATTTGAACAACCCTCCTTCTTCGTAACAGGAACAGTTCTTCAAACCGGAAATGCGTTTGTCATTGGTCGGAATCTTCTTTTCAGATGTCATGAACTGAATCTTCCATACAATCTCATCACTGCTTGTAGTGTCAGAATAACTTACCATATCTGAATGGCTGTCCTTATTGGCACTATATTGTATGGATTTTGATTCAAGTTCCCTGTGATAGGAAAGATAGTCTTCGAAGGCCTTTTCAAGACTTTCGGCCATTCTGGTTATTCCCTGGCTTGAAGTGAGGTATCGGCACTCTTCCTGATTGGAGATGAATCCAAGCTCAACCAGAATGCTTGGCATACTGTTCTTCCATAGGACAAGGTATCCAGCCTGGTGAACTCCCCGATTAGGGCGGGATGCATATGTGGCCATACGTTTTTGTGCGAATTCGGCCATTTTAAGACTTTCCTTCTGATGCTCGTTCTGCATGAATTCAAAGATGATCATGCTTTCAGGGCTGTTTGGATCATAACCTTCGTAATGCGCTTCGTAATCAGCCTCAAGCACAATGGCTTTGTTCTCGGCCAGTGCCACATTCAGATTTGCTGATGTTCGATTTTCTTCTACGCCTAGAATATATGTTTCAGCACCTTTCGCACTTTTGTTGACATTGGCATTGGTATGGATTGAAATGAACATGTCGGCATCAGCTTCATTAGCTATTTCGGCGCGACGGTAGAGTTCTACGAATACATCGGTCTTTCTGGTATAGATGACACGTACATTGCTGCATTTCTTTTCAATCAGTTCTCCCATTTTCAGAGCGACTGCCAGATTGATTGTCTTTTCCTGGTTTTTGCCGTTGACTGCTCCGGGATCTTTCCCGCCGTGTCCGGCATCTATTACCAGAACAAACTCATCTCCGTTTTTTGGTGCCGAAAATACATTCAAGCAAATCAGCAGAGCTAATGTTATGATAGCAGGTCTTTTCATATGAATCAGTGTAGGTACATTTCTTCGTTATCATTATTGCGCGTCTCAGATGCACCTGTGTGTCCGTCTATCCGGTAGTCGGTCGTTATCAGCTCACCCTGTTCGTTCGTTTCACGTTTGGATTCGAATGCTGCCGGGACAGCATCGTTTTCCAATATGAAACGGGCAAATTCCTTTGCACTTATTGTGATGGGTTCTGTCATGAACTCGGGTATGTTGAAGGCGTATAGATGGCTGCGGTTGAATTCCGGATCCTTCTGCGGAAGTGCAAAAGGTTTGGAAAAATTGCCATTCTCATCTATATGACTGAAGTATAGACGGGTGTGGACACCATCTTCGCGACGGGTACTGAACATTACCCATTTGCTGTTGCTCGACCACACGTGGTAACTTTCTGCATACTGGCTGTTGATCTCGTCAATACGGCGTGCAGTACCCTTCTTGAAGTCGAACAGAAACAGGTCCGATGCTATCTGGTCGAGCGGGAAAATTCCGTGGGTGCTTATACAGGTCATCATGTAGCGGCCGTCAGGGGAAAGACGTGGCCATGTCATGCTGCTGTCGGCAGCAACAGCATCATATACCAGATAATGCGGTCCCCATGTGCGGGTGTCCGGATCAAAAGGTTTTGCATACAGGTTGAAGTGCAGCTGCTCCCGATCCAGAAAAATCTGGCTTTTACGCTGGGGCCCGAAAGGTGCTTCGTAGTGTGCCGAAACATAGTATAGGGTACGTCCGTCGGCTGACCATCCAGGGAAGCATTCAAGTTCGCTCGAGTCAGTTTCAATTGGGCTGACTGCGTTTTCGCGTATGTTGTAGAGAACAATATCATTCTCTTCGTCAATGACTTCAAGCTTGTCATGACTCATGGCATGGACCGACTGATGGGTCTTGTTGTTTGAATATGCAATGTAGTCATGTGTGGGATGCCAGGACGGATAGACGCCGGCTGACATGGTCGAATCGGTTTTCATATTGACTTTGCGCAGTTCATTGTCAAAGAACAAAACCGTTCCACCCTTGAACTGACGTATATGGAACTGCATTTTGGAAGCGCTGTAGTTGCCGCAGTGATGGCAGTTTATGCATGTGCCGTTACTGTTGTCCTGAACCATGGTGTTGGACAGGAACACTTTTTCATGAAAGTCAGTGATGTCACGCTGGCAAAGGTCCAGAATCTCGTATGCTTCAACAGCTACTGGAATACGACGGTAGGTTATGTATCTGTCTATCGGGTCGTCGCTCAATGACATAGTAAATGGAGCCAGTGAGGTCCACTGATCATTTTTCTTTGTGTAGACCTGAACAGAAATTGAATTACTCTGACCGTTTGCAAGCTCTGACCATTCATTCTTGCCCATGATGACCTTGCGTCCCTTCTTTTCAACCGATGCACTACCGTTTGAGAGAACGGTGAAATAAGCATCAGCCTCATTGTCAATCATGAAGTTGGTTGGGGCAATGTTGCGGGGAATGACCACATTGCTGTAGTCCGGGAATATTCTGGGACTTTCATCCGAGTTGACTGCATTGTTGCCCGGCTTGCCTGAACATGCCGCGGCAACCAAAGCGGTGATAATATATATGGTGTACCTTTTCATAATCTGAATCAGAATGTCTTGAGACCGCGAATAAAATAGTAGTAATAGTAGAATGTGTTGCCAAAATTGAGCCATAATGGGAACATTGCCTCTTTTTCACTTCTGAATTGTGATTTTTGAGAATAATTTCTGAATGAGGAGAAACTGTCAATGACAGACTTTTCCACGGGTATGCCCATGTCTTCCTGCTCAAGGTTGCTGTAGAGTATGACCGCTTCCTGGACACTCTTGGGCAGATTGAGATCCGGTGCAGTTTCAATGTATTGGGCAAGTGCCTTCCAGAACATGTCAATGTCCTGAGTGCGCATTGCCCAGAAAAGTGCAGCACTGTCGAACTGATGTGTTGCCATGGAGTCCCTGTCATTGGCAAAATGACTCATAAGGTATGTCTCGATCTTGACACGGTCATTTGACATGCGGTCGCTGAAACTCATCAGTGGCAGAATGTCACTATAGGGCAGTGCCTGTGACATTGCAAGTGAATCTTCTGAAAGCTTACGTTGGCTTCGGCTCCAGCCGCGATAGAACAGTGTCTTGTCGAGTTTGTCGAGATATCGGGAAGCGAATTCGGTCTCATTCATGATTATGGCGTGCATTGCCATGTATTTAAGTGTGCCGAAGCACCAGCCATGTTCTACCTGATCTTCAAGACACCACCTGTATTCCTGATTGATAAGTCCGTAATTCAGATACAGCTGACGTCCGGCCTGTATCACCATTGCAACCTGGGTCCTTGATTTCTGTTGTCTAGCACCGTCCCGCATTGCGAAAGCCTGTTCGAATTCCTTACCTTGTCTGATAAGTGCCAGGTCACGAAGCAAAACCATGAGACGCGTCGGCTGGAAAAAGCAATCATCATATTCTTCCAGAATCAAGTCGTATGTGGCTTTGTCCTGGACACCGGCCAGTTCTTTCTGACGTTTTTCATACAATTTCTTTTCCTTGTCTATATGACGCATGGATGCCTTGTGGAAAATGTCTGTAACCTGTTTCCACTCGCAATGGTCTGTGGCGATTGACATTTCCAGTTCAGTCTTGAAGTTTTCGTCCTTATACCAGAACAGGACTATGGCTCCAATTGCAACAGTTGTCAGAACTGCATTGGTGACATGGACGCGTTTCCGGGGGGCTTCTGACCGACTGATAATGCTGCGCATTATTGCCATGACAACGGCAAATCCCATTATCAGCCATAGCGGCAGACGTACCCATACTGTCCATTCGTCATGTGAGACTGAAGGAAGCCCCATATTCCAACTGTCGGTCAACCGATATCTGGTAAATAGACCGTACAACAGGATTGGAGTTACCACACACAGGATTGCGGATAGGGCAGGAAAAGCAAATCTGGTCCAAAGTGTGTGACTCTCGTCGTGCCCGTCTTTTTCAGGTCCGGCTGCCAATCCGATACCGGCTGCCGCTACACCTGCAAGTGCAAAAATTCCTGCAAGTATATAACCTGCAAAAGCCGATACCGCCAGGATGACAAATTTCAGCCAGCACTTCGGTGCATGCCATGAGGCTGCCATCACAGCAAGCATGAAAAGATATCCTAACGTTGGAGCAAAGAAATAGTCCTGAGATCTCATTATGAATATTCCGTATCCAAGAGACATGTTGGCAATTATCAGCAGGGCAACAGGGATGACAGCCAAAGCAGTCTTGTCGGATGGAAGTCTGAATATTCGTACAGTGAGAATTCCGACCGAAAAAAGAAGAATGACCCAAATCAGAGCTCCGAGCCATGGGAAATACAGGAACTGTGTGAAGAATGAGCCTGTCCAACTCAGGAAACCTCCGGGAATTTTGAAGGAATCCCAAAGGAATGTCCAGTCAAAAAGGAACAGGGAAAGGTCACATGTCTTGAAAAGGAACGCCTTTCGGGTAAATGTCAGAATGGCCCAAAGAACCACGGCAGCCAATGCTGCGGGAAACGTTTTCCTTATGTTTGTTTTCATTCCATTTATTATTGATTTCAGTTGTCTGTTTCACGTTTTGATTCGAACAATGCAGGTATTGCCGCATTATCATCTATGAAGTCTGCAAATTCTTTTGCACTGAATCTTATAGGTTCGGTCATGAATTCAGCCACGTTGAATGCGACAAGCTGCTCCCGGTTGAATTCCGGGTTTTTCTGCGGAAGGGCAAACGGCTTGGAAAAGTTGCCGTTATCGTCAACGTGACTGAAGTATAGACGGGTAAAGACACCGTCTTCACGCCTGGTACTGAACATGACCCATCTGCTGCTGCTTGCCCATGAATGGTAACTTTCGGCAAACTGGCTGTTCAGTTCGTCAATGTGCCTGGCGTTGCCGGTCTGGAAATCGAACAGAAACAGGTCCGATGCAATCTGATCCAGTGGAAATATTCCGTGGGTGCTTATGCAGGCCATCAGATAGCGTCCGTCTGGAGACACACGTGGCCATGTCATGCTGCTGTCACGGGAGGCGGCGTCATACACGAGCCGGTGCTGTCCCCATGTGCGTGTGTCGGGATTGAAAGGCTTGGCGTACAGATTGAAATGCAGTTCCCGGTCGTTGGTGAAAAGTCTGGCGCCTCGTTGCGAATCGAACGGATCTTCGTAGTGATTCGATACATAATACAGCGTACGTCCGTCGGCTGCCCATGTCGGAAAGCATTCCATTTCGCAGGAATCGTTCTCAACGGGACTGACGGTGTTGTTTCTTATATCATAAAGAACTATATCGTTCTCCTCATCCAGGACTTCAATCTTGTCGTGACTCATTGCATGTACCGACTGGAATGTCTTGTTGTTGGAGTAGGCAATGAAATCGTGTGTGGGATGCCATGCCGGATATACACCTGCCGATACTGTCGAATCGGTCTTAAGGTTGATCTTTTTCATCTGTCCGTCAGTGACCAGTATTGTCCCTCCTCTATACTGCCGTACATGGAACTGCATGTTGTCTGTCCTGTAGTGTGAATAGGCATGGCAGTTTATGCATGTACCATTGTCCTCGTTCTGAATCATGGTGTTGGAAAGATAGGTCTTTTCATCAAAACAGGTAATGTCGCGCTGAACCATATCCAGAACATGATAGAATCTTCCTACAAGTGGGAGCCTGCGGTAAGAAATGTACCGGTCTATCAGATCGTTGCTGAGTGATATGGAGAACGGTTCCAATCCTGTCCATTGCCTGTCATTCCTGATATTGATCCTGATGTCGATATGGTCTTCGGGACCGGAAACCAATTTTCTCCACTTCTTGTCCGATATGCATACTTTCCTGCCTTTTATGCTCACTTCCTCATCTCCGTTTGACAGAACGGTATAGTATGCATCGGCTTCATTGTCTATTATGAAATTCATGGGAGCAATGTTGCGCGGAATCATGACTTCGCGGTAGTCCGGGAAAATGCGCGGTTGGCTGTCCGATATTCCGGCATCATTGCCGGGTCTGCCGGAACAGGCGGCCAGCATTGAAGCAAGTATGAGTATGGGGATTCGTTTCATATCAGTTAATCAGAACGGTTCTGTGTCCTGGAAAAGGTAATAGTAGAAATACGTATTTCCGAATTTGAGCCATGCGGGGAACGGTTCGATGCCGCCCGTAGTTTCATTCTGTATGACGTATTCCTGAAATGATTCGAACCGGTCCAGGATGTTTCCATCAAAATGGATGCCGGCAATAGTCCTTTCCATGCTGTTGAAAAGCAATAGTGCTTCTTGAACGTGCGTTGGCAGTTTGCCTTCTCTGGGCGAATTGTAATATCTAAAGAAAGTATCCCAGAATGTACCGGGATCTTTGGACCTCATGGCCCACAGTATGGCCGCCCTGAAGAATTCTGGGCTCTTTACTGTGCCGCGGTCTTTTATGAAATGAAGCATAAGGAAGGTCTCGATATTGCTGCCGTCCATTGAAAGGTAATCTTCAAAATCCATATATGGAATTACTTCCCGATATGGCATTGTCTGTGACATGGAGGACATGTCAGTGGAAAGCTGTCTCTGCTGTCTGCTCCATGATTTGAAGAATATTGTTCTTTCAAGCTTGTCCAGGAACTTGTCGGCAAATTCAGGCTCGTTCATGATGACGGCATGCATGGCCATGTATTTCAAAGTATGGAAGCTCCATCCGAACTGGGACTGGTTTTCAAGACACCATCTGTATGCCATGTTGACCAGTCCGTAATTGAAGTAGATTTCCGGTCCCGCCTGAAATGTCAGCGATATGTTTACCGGGGATTTCTGCGGTTTATCCCCATCACGCAAGGCAAATGACGAATCAAGCGCCCTGTCCAGTTTGAGCAACGCCAGATCCCGGTAAAGAATCATCAGTCTGGTTGGCTCGAAGAACCGGTCTTCATATCTGTCAAGAGTCCTTTCGTATGACTTTTCGTTTCCGGCACGGGAAAGTCTGTCCTTCAGTTTTGAGTATGTCTTCTTTTCCTTATCCACGCAGCCGGTTGATGCCTGCCTGTAAATCTCGACAGCTTTCTGCCAGTCCTGTTTTTCTGTCGCCGCTGACATTTCCAACTCTGTTCTGAAGTTGCTGTCCTTATACCAGAACAGGTATGTAGGGACAATTGCCGCAAGGGTCAGAGCGATGGACAGGATCTTCAAAGACCGGTCTGTCCGGGAAACCTTTGCAAATAAAGGTCTGATAGCCGACAATACGACAGCAAGTACGAACAGACACCAGTAGGGAGCCCGCAAAGAACTATTCCATGATCTTGAATACACTGACGGCAATCCCATTGACCAGCTGTCAGCAAGATTATAGCTGGTAAAAAGGCCATATAGTGCATAGGGAACGGCAATACATAGGACGGTTGCCAGCAACATCGGAATGAAACGTCCCGATCTGCTGCTGGCCGGACTGTATCCGGCTGGTTCGAAAACGCTTCCTATGCCGGCGGCAGCAATTCCGGCCAATGCGAAAATACCTGCAAGCCAATATCCGGAAAATGCCGATACCGTTAATACCGCCATTTTCTTCCATACATTGCCGGCATGCCATGTGGAGTACATAATGGCAAGCATGAGAAGATAACCAAGCGTAGGAGCGAAGAAATGATCCTGGCTTCTCATGACATATATACCGTATCCGACAGACATGTTCCCGATTATGAGAAGTGCCACCGGTATGGCTGCTACCGGTATGAGTGATCGCGGCATGTCATATATCCGTGCAGTGAGGATACCTGCCGCAGTGAGCAAAACGACCCATAGCAAGGCTCCAAACCACGGAATGAGCATGAACTGGGTGAAGAATGATCCGGCCCACCCTAGAAAACCGCCTGGTATGGACAGAGAATCCATGAAAAATGACCAGTCAAATAGGAATAGTGACAGATTACCGGTCTTGAATAGGAATGACTCGTACGGGAAAGCCAGTATGAACCAGAGAACAAGTGCCGGAATCAAGACCGGTAGCGTTTTTTTCATAGTTGCTGTCATGACTGCTCTGTTTTGATTCCTCAATGTTCCAGTACGGATGCTCCGCTGGTTGCGTCCGGATGGTAACTGGAAATCACCAGTTCTCCTTGGGCGTCAATCTCGCGCTTTGATTCAAATACGGCAGGTACGGCTTCATTGCTGCCTATGAAATCGGCAAAATCATGGGGACTGATCCTGATGGGTTCAACCATGAATTCCGCAATATTGAAGGCGTATAGGAAAGAACGGTTGAACTCGGGATTCTTCTGCGGCAGCGCAAACGGTTTGGAGAAATGTCCGTTCTCGTCAACGTGACTGAAATACAGACGGGTAAAGACTCCATCTTCGCGTCTGGTGCTGAACATGACCCATTTGCTGTTACTTGACCATACATGGAAACTTTCGGCATAAGGACTGCTTATCTCGTCAATCTTACGTGCAGTGCCGGTCTTGAAATCGAACAGGAACAGGTCCGATGCAATCTGGTCCAAAGGGAAAATGCCGTGAGTGCTGATGCATGTCATCATGTATCGGCCGTCAGGGGAAACGCGTGGCCATGTCATGCTGCTGTCTGCTGCTGCAGCATCGTAAACCAGATAATGTGGTCCCCATGTACGTGTTTCCGGGTCAAAAGGCTTGGCATAAAGATTGAAATGAAGCTTGAATCTATCCTCGAAAATCTGGGCTTTCCGTTCCGGCCCGAAGGGTGCTTCGTAGTGATTGGATACGTAATACAGTGTCCGTCCATCGGCAGACCATGCCGGATAACATTCCATCTCGCTTGAATCGTTCTCTATTGGGCTGACGGTGTTTTCATTAATGTCGTACAGGACAATATCGTTCTCGTCATCAAGAACCTCGATCTTGTCATGGCTCATGGCATGGATCGACTGATGGGTCTTGTTGTTGGAATAAGCTATGAAATCGTGTGTGGGATGCCATGCAGGATAGACTCCGGCCGATACCGTCCCATTGGTCTTGAGATTGACTTTTCTCAGTTTCCCGTCAATGACCATTACTGTACCTCCCTTGAACTGGCGCACGTGGAACTGCATGTTGTCAGTCCTGTAGTTGGAGAAATGGTGACAATTGATGCATGTCCCGTCCTGCTGGTGCTGCAGCATGGTGTTCGAGAAGTAGATGTTTTCATCAAAGTTCGTGATGTTCCGTTGAACCAGATCCAGAGTCTCATATCCTTCACCGGCAAGCGGAATGACGCGATATGAAATGTAACTGTCAATCGAGTCGCGGCTAATGGACATGCTGAAAGGACTCATTGCCGTCCATCTGCCATTGTTTTTCGTATGTACTGTGACACTGATTTCTCCGTTTGGAGCCGATAACAGTCTGTACCAGTCCTTCTCGTCAATTGAAACCTTTTTGCCCTTTATGCCAATTGAAAAATCACCGCCGGTCAGAATGGTATAGTATGCATCTGCTTCATTGTCAATCATGAAGTTTACAGGAGCAATGTTGCAGGGAATCGTTATGCCCCGGCAGTCCGGAAATACCGAAGGGCTTTCGGCTGATACGGTAACATTGCTGCCCGGTTTGCCGGAGCAGGCTGAAAGCAGGAGGATGACAAAAAAAAGGGGGCTATGTCTTTTCATAATGGAACATTCAGAATGTTTGCAGATTGCGTACAAAGTAATAGTAATAGAAATATGTGTTCCCGAACCTTGTCAGGAACGGATATGCCGCTTCTTCCACGCTGCGATATGCGGAGTTGCTGAAATATTTCTGGAATGCTGTGAAACTGTCTCTGACATTCTTGTCAAACGGAATGCCCAGATTCTCATTTTCAAGACTGCTGAAAAGAAGGGCGGCTTCCTGAACATGCTTTGGAAGCTTTTCGTCGTCTGACGTGCTGAGGTATTCGAACAGCGTTTTCCAGAACAGTTTGCTGTCCTTGGAGTTCATGGCGAACAGTAGTGCTGCACGGTCAAATGCAGGGCTGGCCAGACTGTCCCTGTCATTGGTGAAGTGGTGGACAATATATGATTCGGCCATTGTGGCGTCAGTGGACATGCGGTCGCCGAAAGTCATGTACGGTATGATTTCCGAGTATGGCATGGCCTTGGCCATGAGGACGGAATCCCTGGAAAGCGGTCTGTTCGTGCGGCTCCATTTGTGGAAGAACAGGGTCTTGTCCAGCTTGTCGTAGAACTTGTCTGCGAATTCAGGTTCATTCATTATTGTGGCATGCATGGCCATGAATCGGAGAGTACTGTAATTCCAGCCATGCTCGACATGATCTTCAAGACACCATCGGTAGGCCATGTTGACAAGCCCCATATTAAGGTAAAGCTGTGGGCCTGCCTGAATAGTCATCGGAATCTGGGATTTCGAGGCCTGATTCTTTCCGCCGTTGCGCATGGTGAATGCCATGTCGAGTGCCTGCCCCTGCTTGAGCAGTGCCATGTCGCGCAGCAGGACCATCAGCCTGGTGGGTTCGAAAAACTTATCCTTGAACCGGTTGACTGTCATGTCATAAGAATAGTCATCGGTAAGTCCGGCAAGTTCTTTCTTCATTTTCTCGAATGTTTTCCCTTCCCTTCCGGAATGGCGCGTGGATGCTTTGACGTATATGTCAGTCACCCGTTTCCAGTCGCTTCTGTCGGCTGCTTCGGACATTTTCAGCTCAGTTCTGAAATTCGCATCCTTGAACCAGAAGAACAGAACCGCTCCCAAAGTGACGGCTGCTATGCCAATGGGTATTGCTGCCGTCTTTCCTGCGTTTTCAGGCCGATGGCGGAACAGTGCCATGACAACCGCAAATCCAATCAGAATCAGTGAAGGCAGCCGGACCGGCCATTCCCATGACTGCTCGGATGTGGCCGGAAGCCCCATGAACCAGCTGTCAATCAAGCGGTATCTTGTGAAAAGGCCGTACATGAGCAGAGGGGCGGCTATTGTCAGGATAATGGAGAATACAGGCATCGTAATGCGTTTCCAAAACTTTGTGCC
Source organism: Bacteroidaceae bacterium (assembly GCA_045640065.1). Classification (GTDB taxonomy): domain Bacteria; phylum Bacteroidota; class Bacteroidia; order Bacteroidales; family Bacteroidaceae; genus Colenecus. The sequence continues at coordinate 36,248 of JAZUEH010000119.1, read as the reverse complement.
TCCATTATCATTTCCTGCCTGACATATGCAGCCAAGCCCCGCGGCGGTGACTCCAGCCAAAGCAAACACCCCTGCAAGAAGATATCCGGCAAAGGCCGATGCCGCCAGCCAGATCATTCTCTTCCAGGTGTTCTGCGTGTTCCATGTCACGTTGATGATAAGAAGCATGAGAAGATATCCCAGAGTGGGTGCAAAGAAATAGTCCTGCATCTTCAGTATGTAAATGCCGTATCCCAGTGACATGTTGCCGATAATCAGAATTGCAACCGGGATGGCTGCCAATGGGGTCAGCCGGAAAGGAATGTCATATGTCCGTGCGGTCAGAATGCCTGCCGCTGTCAGCATGAGAACCCATATCAGTGCCCCAAACCATGGGACCAGCAGGAACTGGGTGAAGAACGATCCTGCCCAACCCAGGAAGCCGCCGGGTATCATGAATGATTCATTCAATGAAGCCCAGTCAAAAAGAAACAGGGACAGGTCGCCGTTCTTGAAGAGAAATGCCTTTTCCACGAATGCCAGAACAGCCCACAAGGCAATCGCTGCCGCCGTAACAGGCAGGGCTTTCTTCATATTTGTTGACATACCTATTTTATAAAGAATCAATTACTCCGTAAAAGTAGTCATTTCCCTAAAATTGGGCAAATCTTTTGCGTATTGCTTGATTTTAAGGTACATTCGCACTCAAGAAACAATTACAAAATCATACTAATTCATGCGGATATGAAAAAAAGTTCTCTCATGTTGGGCCTGCTGCTCGCAGTATCATCCATGTCGTCTGCTCAGGAATGGCTTGACCCCAATGTCAATCATGTGAACAGTCTGGCTCCAGTGGCCGATTTCTTCGCTTATGAAAGTACAGCTCTTGCACAGGGTGGGGACAAGACGGCATCGGACCGCTATATGTCACTTGAGGGCCAGTGGCGTTTCAATTTTGTAAGGAACTATTATGACCGTCCTCTGGGCTTCCATGAAAAGGAGTTCGATGACAGTCAGTGGGTGGATTTCCCGGTGCCTGGTCTTTTTGAACTGAACGGATACGGTGACAGAATATACACAAACGTGACTTATCCGTGGAACAACGAGCACAGGGTTGATCCTCCATATATCGGTGAACGTGAAAATTATGTCGGTTCATACCGCCGTTCTTTCAAAATCCCGGCTGACTGGGAGGGGCAGAGTGTCATAATGCATGTCGGTTCGGCCACATCCAATCTGCGCCTGTGGGTGAACGGCCAGTATGTAGGTTACAGCGAGGACAGCAAGATGGAGGCTGAATTCGACATAACCGATTTCGTTGAATTCGGACAAGACAACCTGATAGCCATGCAGGTCATGCGCTGGTGCGATGGCAGCTATCTGGAAGATCAGGACTTCTGGCGCTTCACAGGCATAGCCCGTGAGGTCTATCTGTACAGTCGTCCGGAGCGTCATATCCAGGACTATGGTATCATTACTAAGCTTGATGACAAGTATCGTGATGCCAAACTTGAACTGAATCTGCGCCTTGAGGGCCAGCAGCCTGGCGGACTTGAACTGCGTCTGCTTGATGCTGATGGGCATCAGGTATTCAGGTCTCAGAACATTTTCCGCGAGGGAGGAACCACAATGAGACTGTCATTCGACATTTCCAATCCGAAGAAGTGGACTGCCGAGACTCCATACCTCTATACCCTTGAGATGAATCTCATTGACAACAGTGGAAAGACCATAGAGTGCATAGATCAGAAAGTCGGTTTCAGAAGTGTGGAAATCAGGAACCGCCAGCTGTTGGTGAACGGACAGCCGGTCCTCATCAAGGGTGCTGACCGTCATGAAATGGATCCTGCCGGAGGATATGTGGTGCCTGTGAGCCGTATGATTGAGGACATCAGAATAATGAAGGAAATGAACATCAATGCTGTTCGCACAAGCCATTATCCCGATGATCCGCGCTGGTACGATTTATGCGATGAATACGGCATTTATCTGGTTGCCGAGGCCAATGTCGAGGGACACGGAATGATGTATGGACGCAGTCAGCTGGCTAAGAATCCGGATTACGCGTTGACTCATATGGAGCGCAATCAGTCAAATGTGATAACTTACCGTAACCATCCTTCAATTATCGTATGGTCCATGGGTAATGAAACCGGAGACGGACAGAATTTCATAGATTGTTACAAATGGATCAAGGATTATGACAAGACACGTCCGGTGCAGTATGAGGGAGCCACCAATTCTCCTGATCACTGTGACATAGCATGTCCCATGTATGCTGACTATGGTGCAATGGAACGTCATGAGCGCGGCAATGACCCGCGTCCTTTCATTGAGTGTGAATACGCTCATGCAATGGGTAATTCCGAGGGCGGATTCAAGGAATATTGGGATGTCATACGTGCAAACCGCAGTGTTCAGGGCGGTTTCATTTGGGATTTTGTCGATCAGGCCGTCTATGGCGAGAATGCCGATGGTGATCTCATATTCCAGTATGGCGGTGACGATGGCCGATACCCGACATCGGACCAGAATTTCAACTGCAACGGACTGATAGCCCCCGACCGCCGCTGGAATCCGCATGCATACGAAGTTGCCTACCAGTACCAGAACGTATGGATTGAACCCGTGGCTCTGGCAAAGGGAGAGGTTGAAATATACAATGAGAACTTCTTTGTTGACCTTTCCGATTATGAATTGCGCTGGAGTGTCCTGTATGACGGTGTGTCACAGGGAGTCCAAAGAGAGAAACTTCCTTACGTCGGTCCTCAGGAACGCAAGAATGTGGTATACCCCAAGCTGGCCAAGGCACTGAAAAGGGCTCCGAAGGATAAGGAGATACTGGTCAATTTCGAGATATGCCTGATCCAGCCGACAGCTCTGCTCAAGGCCGGTCATGTGGTGGCTTATCGTCAACTGGCGTACAGGGACTACAAGTTCTTCGACATGAAGGATTTCGGAACAGGACTGGATGGTATGGAACCGGTTAAGATTGACGAAGCTGTCGCATACGTTACCCTTGAGGCTGCCGGAATGAAATACACCTTCAACAAGAACAGCGGATGGATAGACTATATTGACATGGACGGACGCCAGATAAGTGAGAACGGTTTCCAGCTCAAGAGCGACTTCTGGCGTGCCGCTACCGACAATGACTTCGGAGCAAGTCTGCAGCGTAATCTCGCAGCTTGGAAGAATCCGGACATGCGCAGGACTTCGTTCGAATGCGGACTTCAGGATGGAGCCGCTATGGTGTTCGTGAAATATGAAATTGCTGCTCTGGAATGCAATCTGGAAATGACATACGTCCTGACCTCTGACGGCAAGATGAAGGTAACCCAGTCACTTCTGACTCATGCCACTCAGGACAATCGCCGTATGCCGGATATGCTTCGCTTCGGCATGACTATGGTCATGAACCGTAATTTCGAAAAGCTTGAATACTATGCCCGTGGACCTGTTGAAAACTACAGCGACCGAAACAGCTCTCAGTCTCTGGGACTGTTCAGGGAAAATGTCAGCGACCAGTATTTCCCGTATATCAGGCCTCAGGAAACCGGCAACAAGACCGATGTCCGTTATTGGAAAGTTCTTGACAATAATGGCTGTGGACTGGAGTTCTACAGTGACATACCTCTTAGTATGTCCACACTTGACTATCTGACTTCCGATCTGGATGAGACTCCGGCCAAGCGCAATCTTCATGCCGGTGATCTGAAGCCGCGCAATATTGCTGTAGTACACATCGATCAGGCCCAGTACGGTCTTGCCTGCGTGAACAGTTGGGGCGCAACACCTCTGGAACCGTACAAACTGCATTACGGCGACCGCAGCTATTCGTTCGTTATCAGTCCTGTACGTGCAAAGTGACCGGAATGTCTGAAATGACCGGTCCGGCACAAACCGGAAACATATGGGAACCCATCATCGGGCGGTATTACAGTGACAACCGCCCCTTGATGGAACTTCTCATCACTCACGGCACGCTCGTGGCCCGCAAGGCGGTTGCCATTGCCCTTATACATCCGGAACTGGAGGCCGATACCGTTTTCACATACCAGGCGGCCATGCTCCATGACATAGGGATATTCCTGACTGATGCTGCTCCGATACACTGTTTCGGTACGCATCCTTATATATGTCACGGTTATCTTGGAGCTGACATTCTCAGAAATGAGGGACTTCCAAGGCATGCTCTTGTTGCCGAACGTCACACTGGAACCGGACTCACTTTGGAACAGATAATCGACAGAAGCATGCCAATCCCGCACAGGGAAATGATTCCTGTCAGCATAGAGGAACAGTTGGTGTGCTTTGCCGACAAGTTCTTCTCCAAGACTCGTCCCACACAGGAGAAGACGGTGGAGCAGGCAATTGCAAGCCTTGAGAAGTTTGGACCGGAAGGCGTTGCGAAGTTCCGTGTCTGGTGTGACCGTTTCCTTTAATTGGGCATTTTCACTATGCTCATGGAGGTGTTTTGCCATTTATTGTATAATTTTGCGCGCGGATTATGAAATTGGCAAATTGGCTCAAAAGGATTCAGCCGGCAATCGATATTCCTGTCCTGCTGGCTTTGGCTCTCCTTCTCACAGACTGTTCTGTCGGAAGAAGGGTTGAGGGCAGTGATACTGCCGGTTTGCCTTCAGACAGTGTCATGCAATCCGATATCATTCCTCTGGAGCCGGAAATGGCCGATTCTGCGGTATCGGGTGTAGCACAGCCTGTCCAGCCTGAAGTTCATGCCCTTCCGGACAGTACCGCATCGTTGTCTAAGGACAGTACACTGCTTGAATTGCCAACTTCCGATAGCCTGACATTTGACAGTCTGGCACTTGACAGTCTGGCACTTGACAGTCTGGAATATGACAGCCTGGCGTTGGACAGCCTGGCGTTGGACAGTCTGGCTTTTGACAGCATTGTTTCTGACAGTCTGGTTCTGGACAGTATCCGTGTGAAGGATGCTCTTGATGCCCCTGTGATCTACGAGTCCAAGGATTCCATGACCTGGATAAGAGGAGGATATGCATCGCTTTTCGGAGAAGGTAAAGTCAATTATCAGAATATAGAACTGACAGCTGCGGTCATCAAAATGCAGATCGACAGTAGTCTGGTCTATGCGGATGGAGTACAGGACAGCACAGGGGAGTGGATTGGAGCACCGGTTTTCAATGACGGGAATACTCCATACAATTCCAACCATCTTAGCTACAATTTCAAGTCAGAAAAGGGGTACATCAATGAAATCATTACCCAACAGGGTGAAGGATACATGACCAGCAGTCAGGCAAAGAAAGGCCCGGATGGCGAATATTTCATAGAGGACGGCATATACACTACCTGTGACAATCAGGATGATCCGCATTTCAACATCCGCATTACACGTGCCAAGGTCAGGCCGGGACGTGACGTCGTGTTCGGTCCTGCATATCTTGAGGTCATGGGCGTTCCGCTTCCTCTGTTCCTGCCTTTCGGATTCTTCCCCTTCACGGAAAGCGATTACGCATCGGGTATCATCGTACCTAGCTACGGCGATGAAATGGAACGCGGCTTCTATCTCAAGGATGGCGGCTATTATTTCGCTCTCTCGGATTTTTTCGATCTTAAGGTTCTTGGTGAAGTCTTCACGAAAGGTTCGTGGGGCGTATCTGCCGAGACGCGCTACAAGAAACGGTACAAGTTTACGGGCAATGTCTATGTGAGTTCGCTTACAACAAAACTGGGCGATAAGGGACTTCCGGACTTTTCCGTATCCAAAGACTTCAAAGTCCGTTGGACACACAGCCAGGATTCAAAGGCCAATCCTTTGCAGAACTTCTCTGCCAGCGTCAACTATGCAACCCAGAGTTATGAAACGTCAAATCTGACAAGTCTGTACAACCCGTCACTCAGGTCTCAGAGCACCAGGACTTCAAGCGTCAGCTATTCTCGCAGTTTCCCGGACATCGGCCTTTCGCTCTCGTCATCCATGAACCTCTCGCAGAATATGCGTGATTCCACTTTGTCGGTGTCGCTTCCTTCGTTGAACCTATCATTACAACGCATATATCCTTTCAAGAAAAAAAAAGCTGCCGGTTCGGAAAAGTGGTACGAGAAGATATCGTTCACATATTCGGGTTCCCTTTCCAACAGCATTACCTGCAAGGAGGACGAGCTCATGCATAAGAATCTTCTTACGGATTGGAAAAACGGCATGAAGCACTCCATTCCTGTCAGTGCGACATTCCAGATACTGAACAACATCAACGTGACTCCTTCATTCAACTATTCGTCACGGTGGTATTCGTATAAGGTAAACCAGCATTGGGATGATATGCTAGGTATGGCGGTGCGTGATACGGTCTATGGCTTCAACCGTGTATATGACTACAACATGAGCGTCAGTGCCAATACGAAGCTGTATGGAATGTATCAGCCTACGGACCTTTGGAGAAAACTGTTCTCGGATCGTCTTGTGGCTGTCAGGCATGTACTTACCCCGACCCTCAGCTACAGCATGACGCCCGATTTCGGAGCAGCCCGTTTCGGATACTATGACACATACGTCTATACCGACAGGAACGGTGAAGTCCGTACTGTGGAATATTCGCCCTACCAGAGCGGAATGTATGGCGTCCCCGGAAAGGGCAAGTCGGGAAGCGTTTCACTCAGTGTGGACAATAATCTTGAGATGAAGCTACATCCATCGGGCGATTCCGTACAGACTAAGGTCGTTTCGCTGATTGACCAGCTGGGTGCTTCAATATCGTATAATATGGCGGCGAAAACGAAGCCTTGGAGTAACCTCAGCACCAGAATACGTCTCAAGTTCGGCAAGAGCTACACGTTTAATCTGAACGCTGTCTTTGCCACATACGCCTATGAGTTCAATGATCAGGGGAAAGTCGTGGTCGGTGACCGTACCGAATGGTCATACGGAAGGTTCGGCCGTTTCCAGGGCATGAGCCAGAATTTCTCCTATACATTCAACAACAATACTCTCAACGATCTGAGTGAGAGATGGCACAAGCTGACATCCATGTTCTCCGGTACGGAGTCCGATGATGATGAATCGGATGGGGATTCCGAATTGACCGATAGCCAGGATCGTCGTCCGGCCGCCTCTTCCAGGTCGCGATCAGCTGGTTCTTCGTCAGGCAGTGCTCAGGCGAAAACCGATGATGACGGATACGTGGAGTATTCTCTTCCATGGTCGTTGTCACTTTCATACGGCATCAGCATGAAGGAAGATACCAAAGCCGAGATCAATCCTGAACGGATGCGTTATCCCTGGGGATTCACCCATAGTCTCAACATGTCCGGTAACCTGAAACTCACCAACAAGTGGAATTTCAATTTCTCGTCCGGATGGGATTTCGTCTATCACGATTTTACCATGACAACGATGAACTTCTCCCGTGATCTGCATTGCTTCAACATGTCGTGCAGCATGGTTCTGAAACCGTATATTTCATATAATTTCACCGTCCGGGCCACGTCCAGCATGCTTTCTGACCTTCTCAAGGTCAAGAAACGCAGCAGCCAGAACAGTTATGTGAACTGGTATGACGACTGACCGGTGATTAATGCCACAATACTATGAGCTATCTTATTATTCCTGAACACTACAGCCCGAAGCTGTCAATGAGACAGACCGAACAGGGAATCAAGCTGATCAAGGATTTTTTCCAGCAGAACCTGTCGACCGGACTGCAACTCCGCCGTGTCACGGCACCTCTGTTCGTACTTCAGGGAATGGGAATCAATGATGATCTGAGCGGTGTCGAACGTGCAGTCACTTTCCCGATCAAGGACCTCGGTGATGCAAAGGCCGAAGTGGTCCATTCGCTGGCCAAGTGGAAACGTCTGACTCTTTCTGAATATGAGATTCCTGCCGGCTATGGAATCTATACCGACATGAATGCCATAAGGGCCGATGAGAGTCTGGGCAATCTGCATTCCCTGTATGTTGACCAGTGGGACTGGGAACGTACCATAACGGATGAGGACAGGAACGTGGGCTTCCTGAAACGTATTGTCCGCAAAATATATTCGGCAATGCTCAGGACCGAATATCTTATATGGGAGACATATCCGCAACTTGAGCCGTTCCTGGCGCGCGAAGTCCATTTCATCCATTCTGAAGAACTGTTGCGTGAATATCCGGGGCTTTCTGCCAAGCAACGTGAAGATGAGGTGACCAGAAAGTATGGCGCTGTTTTCATAATGGGGATAGGGGCGGAGCTTTCCGATGGCCAGCCTCATGATCTGCGTGCTCCTGACTATGATGACTGGAGCACACCGAATGAAGACGGTTTCATTGGACTCAACGGTGATCTTCTTGTCTGGAATCCTATTCTCAACCGTTCCATGGAACTGTCGTCAATGGGTATCCGTGTCAATGCCGCGTCCATGCTGCGACAGTTGGAGATATGCGGACAACTGCAACGTAAGGATCTGTATTTCCACAGGAAACTCCTTTCAGGAGAACTGCCTCTTTCAATTGGTGGAGGAATAGGCCAGTCACGTCTCTGCATGCTTTTCCTGCAGAAGGCGCATATAGGTGAAATCCAGGCCAGTATCTGGCCTGAAGACCAGCGTGCAAGATGCAGCGAGGCCGGTATCCAGATCATCTGATTCAGAATACAGCATATGGAGGTCAGGATTGAATCGGGTTGGAAAAGACAGCTGCAGAGCGAATTCGATAAGCCATATTTCTCAGATCTGGCGGCATTCGTGCGTTCGGAATATTCAAACCGGATAATATATCCGCCGGCAGGCAGGATTTTCAATGCCTTTGACCTGTGTCCCTTCGAACGTGTCAAGGTGGTCATTCTGGGGCAGGATCCATATCACGAGCCCGGCCAGGCCCATGGCCTTTGCTTTTCAGTCCAACCGGGAGTCCCGTTCCCGCCTTCACTCAGAAACATTTTCAAGGAGATCAGCCAGGACCTTGGAACGCCATGCCCCCAAAGCGGGGATCTGACCCGTTGGGCAAGTCAGGGCGTCCTGCTGCTTAATGCGGTACTTACCGTAAGGGCCGGCCAGGCCGCATCTCATCAGGGCCGAGGCTGGGAAACCTTTACCGATGCTGTAATCCGATGCGTCAGTCAGAACTGTGACCATGTGGTCTTCATCCTATGGGGAGGTTATGCCCGAAAGAAAATCCCTCTGATCGATTCTTCCCGTCATCTTATACTTGAATCCGCCCATCCGTCACCGCTGTCGGCTTATAACGGATTCTTTGGCAACCGTCATTTTTCAAAGGCGAATGAATGGTTGCAGTCCAAAGGTCTGACGCCAGTCGAATGGTAATATATTATTATGGTGTTTTGCTTGTAATAATCGGAATTATTGCATATTTTTGCACCCAAATAAGTTAGGAATACTTTAATCACATCAAATTATGAAAAAGATTTTTGCAGCTCTGTCATTGGTTATGATGACATCAGGCATGTTCGCCCAGGACAAGTTCTACACTGACTGGTACATGCAGCTTCAGGGTGGCGTAGGTCACACTGTAGGTGAAACAGAATGGACAAACCTCATTTCACCGGCAGCATCCCTTTCGCTGGGTTATCAGGCTACTCCAACTTTCGGTCTTCGCCTCAATGCCAACGGTTGGGAAGGCATGGGTTATTCGAATCTCAAGTTCGAAAGCTACAAGTTCAACTTCGGCCAGCTTGCTCTGGATGCCACATTTGACCTTTGCAATCTTATCGGAGGTTACAAGTCACGTGCCATCAATCCTTATCTCTTTGCAGGTATAGGCGGTAACTACCGTTTCAATAACGGTGCTTCACTTGCCATGCTTCCTGAAGATAATTATTATTGGGAAGATCCTGCCATCAGCCTTGCAGGCCGTGCAGGCGCCGGCATCGATTTCCGTGTTGCACCTTATGTTACAATCGGTCTTGAGGTTCTGGACAACATGGTATCTGACCACTTCAATTCAAAGGTAGGTGATAATCTCGACAATCACTGGAATGCACTTCTCGGTGTCAAGTTCTCTCTCGGTTCAGCCAAGAAGCAGGCTGCTGCCGATGCTGCTGCCGCTGCTGCCGCCGCTGCCGCTGCAAAGGAGGCTGCCCGTCTGGAAGCAGAGAAGAAGGCTCAGGAAGAAGCTGCCCGCCAGAGAGCAGATCAGGAGCGTGAGCAGGCTGCACGCGCAGCTCAGGCAGCTCGTGAGGCTCAGGAGAAGGCCGCTGCAGAACAGCGTGCTAAGGATCGTGCTGTCACCGAAAACGTTCTTTTCAAGCTTGACCGCTGGAATATCCGCAAGACTGAAGATGAAAAGATTGACCACGTTCTTGAGGTTCTTAACAAGTATCCTGAAGCAGTAGTCGGAATCACAGGCTATGCCGATCATTGGACCGGTACTCCGAAGTGGAACATGACCCTGTCAGAAAAGCGTGCAAACGCTGTTGCCAAGAGACTTATCGAGGCTGGTGTTGACGAGTCACGTATCACTAAGGATTGGAAGGGAAGTGAAGAGAATCCGTTCGAAACTCCGGAACTGAACCGTGTGGCTGTTATCGTCACCAAGTAATATATAAATCGGTATATATATATCAGATTAAGGGAGGCCGGTCATTCGTGACCGGCCTTTTTGCTTCATACATATGTTGGTCTTTGTTGCGAATTTCGGGCTCCATATTTGTTGGTTTGATCCCAAACGAAGCTTATTTTGCAAGAATTAACAATTGTTCATATAGTTTTTATTGCATCTGTTCCATTGGATGGCAAGCATCTGACCGGTGCTGTCAATTGTGGAAAATATCACGTCTGACATACACTGGAGTAGAAAAAAATGCATTTTTAGCATTGTAGGAAAGAAAATTATGTTTACCTTTGTGGCAAATTGATTGCTTTATTATGCTATGTTTAATCCTAAAAACAAAAAAAAGTCAAGAAAAAGGAAAAGAATAAATAGAAAAAAACTGTGTTAAATTATTAATCTTCAATCATTTAATTAACTCTATGAACAAAAAAATCAAATTGGCATTCGTCGGCGCTTTTGGCGCGATGCTGATGCTTGCAGGATGTGCGAAGGATTATTCTTCAGACATCTCCGCTCTGGACACTAGGGTTGCTGCTCTGGAAAAGACAGTAGGTGACCTGAAGGCTCAGATTGCTGCAGGTAGTGTGATCACCGCTGTGAATCCAACCGCAAACGGTGTTAGTGTTTCTCTTTCCAATGGCCAGTCTTACGAGATTACCAACGGTAAGGATGGTAAGAATGGCGAGGCTGGTTCTGTAATCACAATTGGCGCAGACGGTTGCTGGTGCATTGACGGCGTTTCAACCGGTTTGCAGGCTGAAGGTAAGGACGGAATTGACGGCAAGGACGGCAAGGACGGAATCAACGGCGTTGACGGCAAGGACGGCAAGGACGGAATTGACGGTAAGGACGGTGCTCCTGGCAAGGACGGCGTTGACGGCAAGGACGGTGCTCCCGGCAAGGACGGAATCAACGGAGTTGACGGTAAGGACGGCAAGGACGGCGTTAACGGCAAGGACGGTGCTCCTGGCAAGGACGGCAAGGACGGCGTTGACGGCAAGGACGGCAAGAATGGCGTTGATGGCAAGAACGGCGTTGACGGCAAGGATGGTAAGGATGGCAAGGACGGTAACTATTGGAAGCCGGAAGTTGCCAAGAACGCTTGGGTTGAGTACACCTCAGCAGGTGCAGCTACAGGCAAGACCATTGAACCTCTGCTCCCCAGCAACACTGTAACAGCTATCTACAACAGCAACAAGAACGAAATCACTTTCGCAAATGTTGATGGTGCTGAAGGCGGTTTTGTTACAATGTCTACCATTTCAAACAAGCTGAAGAGTCTTGCAAATCTTCCCGATGTAATCTTCGACGGCCTCGGCTACTACGAAATTCCTTGGGTTTATGCAATCGGTACAAAGGTTATCGGTTCAGATCCTATCGTTGTCAACTATCGCATGAATCCTGAGCAGGTCAACATTGATGCTGCCAAGTTCGAGATGCTTAACCGTAGCGTTCTCACCAAGGCTGCTGCTGAGGGTAAGGTCGTTTTCAAGAGCGCAAAGGTCAACAATGGTGTTCTGGCAGTTACCGTAACTGCTGACGGTCAGATTTCAGAGCCGGCTCATGGCAAGCAGAATGTCATCTTCGCTCTGCAGGCTACTATGGAAGGTGAGAAGATTGCTTCTGATTATGCATACGTTACCACAAAGAATGTCAACGACAGCTATTCAATCATTCATAAGAAGAACCCAGTACTGAAATATCGTACAGCTCCTGTAGCCATTACAGAAGACAATGACTTTGACATTGCTCCTCTTAAGGAACCATGCCTCAAGTATGATGAGTCCCTTGATCTGAATACAGTAGTTGATCTGTATGCTGATAGCATTGCCAAGCGTTTCGGCGAACTTGGTCTGGGTGATGTTACCTATCAGTTCGTTCTCGTTAACGAAGCTGGTGTTGCTGGAAAGCCTTATTTCGGTATTGACGGTTACACTGATCAGAACGACTTCGTTACAATTGACGCAAAGGGTGTCATGACTGTTAAGCCTGAATATGGCATTTCAGCCGTTAACCGTACTCCTCTTGTAAAGGTTACAGCCAAGTATGGCAATGATGTAATTACTACTGCTTACATTAAGGTTGTCATTACCGCTGAGAAGATTGTTCCTCCTGCAGTATCACCTCTGTATCATGAATTCATGCTTCGTCATGAGGTTGAGTTCACTTATGAGAACCTGCCTGCTCTGCCAGCCGGTACTTCAGAAGATAAGAATTACACAGCTGACAAGCTCGTCGTTACCTGGAACGAGGTTAACACCAAGGTCCTGAATGAGGCTCTCGGCATGTCATTCGAAGACTTCCAGAAGATTTACGATCTTGACAATATCTACAGACCAAAGGATCTCAAGGCTAAGTCAACCGATCCTAAGTTCGAGTATGACAAGTTCGAAGGTGCAGCTGTTCCTGCAGGTATCAGCTACAAGATGGAAAGTCCTACTGACTGGGCTACTTCTACCAACATCATTAGCCTGCTTGTTGATCGCAACATTGCAGCTCCTGTCAAGGACTCTGTAGTTCTCGTTTACAAGACTAAGGCCGATGTTGACAACTACAACTATCCGTATGTTGCCATCAACTTCGTATATTCAGTAAGCAAGCCAGTTGAAATCCATCACAAGCATGTATTCTCAATTGACAACTTCAAGCTGAATCCTGACTATATCCTTGGTACTAAGGACGTTCTCAACTTCACCAAGCCTGCTCTGACTCTGGATCCTGATCCATTCGATGTTTACGGTGGTGTACGCGTCAAGGGTATGGGTACTGATTCCAACATTTCAGCTCTGATTGAACACTTCAAGGAGTACAACCTGAAGCTCACTGATGAGAAGGCTACTCTGACATTCACTATCAAGAACTACAAGGCTACAGAATTTGACTTTGTTGATCTTACTTCTGTTGGTTATGACATCACTACAACTGCTGACGGTTACTCGACCATCACTCTGACAAAGGCTCAGCTTGACGCTATCACTGGTCTCACAGCTGCTTCACCTGTAATCAAGTATGAGGGTACCAACTTGTTCGGCGCTTCTGCTGATGTTCTTGTAGAGGTAACTGAAACCTGCACCTTCTCAGAGGCTGGTGTAATCGTTGATGCTCCGAAGGCTAAGAGCGGTTATTACTATGTTGAGTTCAACTCAGTTCTTGTTAACATTACAATTTCTGATATCGTTCTCAAGACTCTGAAGCCAAGTGCTACAGGTACTGCTGATTCTAAGGTTATTGACGAACTCGTCAAGATCAAGGATAACGCAGGTAAGGAACTCTTCACCTACACTGGTGGTGCATGGGCTGCAACTCCGTATGCTATCTCAACTTACGGTCTTACAGGTTCAGAAACCATTGATGTAACCTTCAAGGAGTTTGTTTACAATGCTGATACCAAGGCTTCATTTGGCGGTAACCTGTTCAATGATGGCCAGAAGATCACTTGGGACAACAAGGGTACTGATCTGCAGAATAATAAGTTCGCTACTGCCAAGATTTCTGTAGCAATCGACACTGATGCATTCAAGCAGGATGTTGATGCAAAGATCACTGTTCTTAGCACTGAGAACTCATACAAATAATTGAATATCAATTATCAATCTTGAAAAAGGAGAGAGATAGTCTCTATCTCTCTCCTTTTTTTAACATAAAATGTACTTATGAAATTATCTTACCGATTATCATTGTTAGTTTCGGTCATTCTTATGTCTTGTTCACAATATGATGATACATCTGTTCAACAAGACGACAGTGATCTCATCTTTTCACGCATACATGCCACTTTAGTATCAACTGGTACAAAGACGATAATTGATGACGATTTTGGTGATATACAGTGGTCTTCCGGTGATTCAATAAGTATTTTTACTGACAACCCTATTCTAGGCGGTTATAAGTTTACCTGTGAAGAGGGCGGTCAGACAGCCGTATTCAATGGAAATATTCCTGAATCTAAAACCATTATAGGTCTTTATCCTTATAATTCACAATCAACCTTTTCTTCTTCAGTTATTGAAACTGTGATTCCCGATAATCAGAATGCAGTTGAGAACGGATTTGATCCCCTTTCTTATATTGCTGTTGGTAAGTCTTCAACTAGAGAAATGGGCTTCAATAATGTCTGTGGTGGCATCCGTTTCACAGTTTCCAATAACACCTATGACAAAATAATATTCAGGACCAACGCGAATGAATCCATTTCCGGTCCTATAAAGATTACAGTATCTGATAATACCAAACCGGTTGCAGTAGCTGCATCAGAAGGTGCAGGATATGTCATTCTCAATAATGACTCCACATTCCAGACCGGTACACATTATTATATATCAGCTCTTCCTCAAGATCTGACCCAGGGCTTTACTTTTGAATTCTATCAGAGCGACAAACTTATCAGTAAAACAGTTTGTAAGACGCCCGTCGAAATAAAGAGATCTGTTTTCTCAACTATAGTCAATGCCGACGTCCAGTCTTCCATTGATAAGATAGTTGACGGTTTTGACCTTTCTGCTGAATTAGGAACATCCAACTGTTATATTGTCAGCAAGGCCGGTTATTTCAAATTTCCTGCTGTTCAGGGAAATCTGTCGACCACCTTTGCAAATGGCATTGATTCAGTTTCATTGTTGTGGGAAACTGCTAATACAGTTGAGCCAATCAAGCCAAATTCCATTATTTCTAGTGTGAAACTGAAAAGCAATTACGTCTATTTTTCAACGCCCGAACTGTTGAAGGATGGCAATGCGCTTATTGCGGCATACCGCTCAGGTAAAATCATCTGGAATTGGCATATCTGGGTTTGCAATGGTTATGATCCTGATGCTTCCAGCCAATCATATGGCGGCACTTATATGTTGGACCGCAATATTGGTGCGCTTTCGGCAGCTCATGATGATTTGAGCAGCGGACTCATGTATCAGTGGGGGCGTAAGGATCCGTTCATGGGGCCTGCCACCATTTCGTCAAAGGCCAAGAAGATGTATTCTACCAACTCCCAGACATCAAAGCTTCGCGATGGAATGATCGGAACGGTTAATGCTGCAATTCAAATACCTACTACTTTCATCTGCTGTCCTTCAAGCATCGATTATGGGCAGAATTGGATTGCTGCTTCTGTTAAAGATGACTTATGGAACTCTTCCCAAAATACAAAGACCATTTATGATCCTTGCCCACCTGGTTGGAAAGTTCCGGCAGGAGGAGCATCAACCGGGAATCCATGGACAGGGCTGGAATACAGATTCGTGAAGTCCACGAACGGTATCCAGGGAATGGAATTTCTTCTTGCTGATGGCACTACCGCCTGGTATCCCAGTAACGGATATCTCAAGGCTGATGATTTCAGTCTGGTAATGCCGGGAGAAATTGCATTTTACTGGTCATCAACTCCAAATTCGGCATTCGTGTGCGCAATGCAGATAAGTTCTCCGTATTCAAGTACTCTGACACCATCCATGTCAGCCACAAGAGAGGGTAAAGTCCGTTCTGAAGGGCATTCTGTAAGATGTGTTAAAGAATAAGCATTATGAAGAAATCAATATATATACTGTCGTGTCTGATTGCTCTGTTTTGCTCATGCCAGAAAGATGAGTCTGTTCCCGTATCAAGCGTTACTCTTGACACATCAAAGATAACGGTCAAGTTGGGCGACTTTTATCAGCTTTCCGCTACAGTGTCGCCGAACAATGCTACCAATAATGCGGTCGTATGGATGAGTACCGATGCCGGAATCGCCAGCGTAAGTGGAGGACTTGTTTCGGCAAACGGTCTGGGTGTTGCTGAAATTACCGTCAAGGCCGATGACAATGGCCTTTCTGACCATTGTATGGTGACTGTCGTGCCCGAAGTGATACCTTTGGAAACCATTGTACTTGACAGAAATGAAATAAGCCTTTATGAAAAGGAGTCCGATACCATCAAGCTGTCGTTATTCCCTGTTGACACAACCGAACCTGACATTTTCTGGACCAGTTCCAATGACTCGGTTGCAGTCGTGAACGGTGGAATAGTAACCGCCCTTATGGCCGGACAGACTACTCTCAGAGCCTCATCGGCTGACGGAAAGATATATGCAGAGTGTGCTGTTAGCGTACTTTGCAGAACTGATGGTGTTAAGCTGAACTATCCGGAGTATACCATTGAAGAGGGTCAGACATTTACGCTCAAGGCTTCAGTTTATCCTGAACGTGCTACCGATGCCGGTGTAATATGGCATTCCAGCGATACAAAAGTGGCTGATGTGGACCAGTCCGGAAAGGTTTCTGCATTTACTGCAGGATATGCCGAGATAGTTGTCATTACTGCTGACGGCAATTATTCCGATACCTGTCGCCTGACCGTTATCAGTCCGGTCAACGGCATATCGTTGGATAATGACAACCTTTCAATGTATGTAGGTGACACTTATTCGTTGAAGGCCAGTCTCAACCCGGCCAATGCAAGTAACCGTACGCTCAAGTGGAGTTCGACCGATGAGAGCGTTGCCGTTGTCAATGCCGAAGGTCTTGTCGAGGCCCTCACGGCCGGAAAGGCAGGCATTGTTGCAGTATCTGAAGACGGTGGCTTTACAAGCAGCTGTAACGTGACGGTATACAATGATGTGAGTGGCATCTCCCTTGACAGTACCAGTGTCTGGCTTTATGAAGGGGAGTTCTTTGATCTTGTTGCAGACGTCTATCCTGCCGATGCTCCAGATAAGAGAGTGACTTGGGAAAGTTCAGATCCAGATGCTGTAATGGTTGCCGATGGAACAATCAAGGTCCGTAAGTATACCACACAACCTGTCGTTATTGTTGCCAAAACTGAGCGTGGCGGATATACTGCCAGTTGTGAAGTTCATGTGAAGCGTCACGTCAGCGGAGTTTCTCTGCCGGACAGTGTATCCACACTGACTTTATGGGAGGGCGAAAGCTTTCAGCTCAGTGCCGTTGTCACTCCTGATGATGCCTATGACAAACGTGTCAGTTGGTCCGTAAATGACGCTACTGTCGCTTCGGTGTCATCGGACGGAAACGTCACTGCTTTGGCTAAAGGCAAGGTAAGGGTTACGGTATCATCGGAGGACGGAAACAAATGCGCATATTGTGACATTACCGTGAAATGTCCGGTGCGTACAATAGAACTGAGCGATACAAGCCTGACCCTACTGCTTGGTGCAGAACGAAATCTGACAGCCCGCGTTCTTCCTGAAAAGGCATCGGACAGGACCGTAGAATGGATTTCGTCTGATGAAAATGTCGTTTCATGCAACAACGGGAAACTCACGGCAAAGGGATACGGAACGGCAACCGTGACAGTAAGAGCCAAGGATGGCAGTGGCTGCAGCGCATCGTGTATCGTCAAAATAGTAAAAGATCCGGTTACTCTGACTCTCAACATAGATGCATATGAGATGTACGAGGGTGATTCAGTTACTCTTGTAGCATCGGCCGTTCCTAATGATGACAAGCTGAAGATTGTCTGGAAGTCATTGGATGACAAGAAAGTATCAGTGTCTGATAATGGCTGTGTAAGGGCTCTGGAGGCAGGAACCGCAGAAATTGTGGCTACCGTTGCTGACCGTCCTGAAATGGAGGCAACCTGTACTGTAACAGTGAAGTGTCATGTTACCGGTGTGGTCATTGACGAAAAGTCCGTGTCAATGTTCCGCGGTTCAAGTCTGGCCCTCGGTTATAAGGTCTATCCTGAGAGGGCTACTGACAAGAGTGTCTCCTGGAGCAGTTCTGACGAGAAAGTGGCCACAGTTGTTGAAGGTTCGGTCCAGGCCCATGTTCCCGGAAAGGCCCGGATCACCGTAACTTCAATTGACGGGAAAAAGACCGGTTATTGTGACATAGAGGTCAAGGACTATATTGACAGTGTTGTAATTGTCCCGTCAGGTCGTATCACAATTCATGAGTGGGATGCTCCCATAGCTCTTGATTACAAAATACATCCTTCAGGCTATGATAATCAGAACGTGACATGGGAATCGGAAAGTGATGATATAGTCACAGTCGATTCAACTGGCCTCATGACACCGAAGGCTCACGGACTGGCGAATGTCAGAATAACCACTTCAGGAACTGACAATGACAACAAGCCTGTTAGCAATACGGTTCAGGTCCAGGTGTTTCAGAAGGTTTCCGGCATAAGTATAACCGATGGAGGAAACCGCGAACTCAAGGTCGGTGATATCATGCCTATGCCAACAACGTCAGTAACTCCGTTGGAAGACACTGATGGAACAGTTATTTGGAGCAGTTCTAATGGGAATGTGGCCACAGTCGACTCCATTACTGGACAGATAAAGGCCACTGGTTCCGGGATGGCTGTCCTGAAAGCGGTATCCAAGGATAATCCTGAGGTTTCGGCGGAATGTGTCATTACGGTATATGCCATTCCGGATCTTGTGTCAATATCGCCGGAAAAGAAGGAACTGTATGTGAATGATACGTTCACACTGTCGGCGAAGCCTAGCTCCAGAGCAGGTCAGTGCCGTCAGGATGTGCTTTGGCATTCGCTCAATGAAAAGATAGCGACTGTCAGTGCCGAAGGTCTCGTTAAGGCTGTGAGTGCAGGAACCGTTCAGATTGAAGCGGTAGCTGTAGATAATGAGTCAGTCAAGGCCCAGTGCACAGTCACTGTCAAATGCCATGCTACCGGCATTAAGCTGGACAAGACAGCCTTGGCCATGTATCCCGGTGGTAAGGATAAGCTTACGGCAACCGTTTCCCCGTCCAATGCTGCAGACAAGACCGTCACATGGACCAGCTCCAACACGGCAGTAGCCACAGTCGATGCCAGCGGCAATGTCACTGCCAAGACCAATGGAACAGCCACAATTACTGCTACCGCCAAGGATGGAGGCTGGAAGGCCAGCTGTACTGTCACGGTCAAGCAGGGCATTGCGAAGGTGACCATCACCCCATCAACGCCGCTGGACACAATGTTTGTCGGTGCTGCAACAACTCTTACGGCAACAATAACCCCATCGGACTATGAGAACAGGAAAGTAAGCTGGAGCTCGTCAAATACCGCTGTGGCCACAGTCGATGCCAACGGCAAAGTCACGCCGAAAGGCCCTGGTACGGTCACAATAACTGTCACCACAGACGGCACAGACAATACTGGAAAGCAAGTCACAAGTAGCATAACGGCAAATGTTTATCAGCATATTACCGCAGTGTCGCTCAATGTCACTTCCAAAGAAGTCAAGATAGGGGAATCGTTCACTCTGACTCCAACGTATGACCCAAGTACTGGCATTCTGAAAGGAGTTACGTGGCAATCATCAGATCCGTCAATTGCTACAGTCGATGCCAATGGCAATGTCACCGCCAAGGCTTATGGTACTGCATACATTGAGGTGAAGACGAATGAAGGCCAGAAGACCGAAACCTGCAAGGTTACAGTTCCGGCTCCTGCCAAAATGGTTACGGGCATAACCTTGAACCAGTCGTCAATCAAGCTTGATTTCAATAAAACCATGCAGCTTACCGCTACGGTCACTCCGTCCGATGCTGCCAATAAGTCAATCAAATGGGAAAGTGATAATACCGAAATCGCTTCAGTCTCATCGAACGGCCTGGTAACGGGGCGTACGGGAGGTTCCACCAAGATATGGGCAAGGGCAACTGACGGAAGCGGAGTGGCCGCAGTCTGTCAGGTGCGTGTTGAGAAGGATGCAGTACTTGTAAAGGAAATCAGCCTGTCACTTTCGGATGTGGTTATGGAGAAGGGCAAGACTCAGACCCTGACGGCGACGGTGACCCCGACCAATGCTGACAACAGGAACTTGAAATGGACTTCTTCCAATACGGCAGTGGCAACGGTGACCGGATCTTCGACCGGTGCTACCATAACTTCTGTCGCTGCAGGAAATGCAATAATCACTGCTGCTGCTGAAGACGGAAGCGGTGTGTCCGCGACATGTGCAGTCAAAGTCGTTGACAATATTGTATCCGTGACGAAGATTGAACCTGTCGGTTCTAAGGACATATCCTTATATGTGGGAGAAAGTTGTCAGTTGTCAGTTAATGTTCTGCCTGCCAATGCTACAAACAAGAACGTGAGATGGTGGGTCAATGGGGGTGCTACAGAATGTTCCGTCTCCTCAACAGGTCTTGTTACGGCACTCAATAAAGGATCGGCAAGGGTATTCGCCACTTCGGTTGAGAAAGAAAACATTGAGGCGATGTTCCAGATTACGGTATCCAACAGACCGGTTGAAAGCGTGTCGCTTGACAAGTCTGTAATAACGCTGAAAATAGGTGACAAGTTGAAATTGTCAGCAGAAGTGCTTCCGTCCAATGCTACGGTCAAGACCATTAACTGGAGTTCCAGCGATTTTTCAGTCGCAACTGTTGATTCGAATGGTAATGTGACTGCAAAGGGCGTGGGTAAGATGACGGTTACCGCTACCTGCAAGGATGGAGGCAAGAAGGCCGAGTGTAAGGTCAGGGTGATTGCTGATGACAATCCCGGTGCAGGAGAATCCGAAGGTGCCGGTTTTGAAAACTGGAACTGATCCATCAGCTTGATATGATGAAAAAGATACAGACAGATCTTACGGTAACGGGAAGGACAATGCTTACTGACAGTGCTTTGCTCTTGTCAGTGACATCCGATGCCTTGCTTCCTGAAATCAAGGCCGGTCAGTTTGCACAGCTTCAGGCTCCCGGCATATTCCTGCGACATCCGTTCTCCATTCATGATGTTGATGCCGACAGCAATACTGTCGATTTCCTGATCCAGCTGGTGGGACCTGCGACACAGGCTCTGGCCGGACTGGAGTGTGGAGACAGGATAAGTGCTCTTCTTCCGCTTGGAAACGGTTTTGACACGACATCGGAATTTGAGAATGCGCTTCTGATAGGAGGGGGAGTAGGGGTTGCTCCACTTTTGCTGCTTGGCCGGAATCTTGTAAAAGCTGGCAGGAACTTCACTTTCCTGTTCGGAGGGCGGACAGAGAAACAGCTTTTGAGACTTGACGAATTCATGAGACTGGCTCCTGTCTTTGTGTCCACTCAGGATGGATCAAAGGGCGAAACAGGTCTTGTTACTGAGAACAGCATTCTCAAGAACCGTATCTTCGACCGTATTTTCTGTTGCGGACCAACTCCGATGATGAAAGCGGTTGCCAGGTTGGCGAAGGAAAGTGGCATATCCTGTCAGGTTTCGCTGGAACATAGCATGGCTTGTGGCATTGGGGCATGTCTTTGCTGTGTTGAGGATACTGTGGATGGAAATGTTTGCGTTTGCCGGGAAGGTCCGGTTTTTGATACAGGGAAACTGAAATGGCAGATCTGACAACACATATCGGCCGTCTGGAACTGAAGAATCCGGTCATGACGGCATCAGGGACTTTCGGCTATGGCCTTGAGTATTCTGATTTCATGGACATTTCGTCAATTGGCGGAATAATTGTGAAAGGCACCACTCTGAATCCCCGTCAGGGCAATCCCTATCCCCGCATGGCGGTGACTCCTATGGGTATGCTGAATGCTGTGGGGCTGCAGAACAAGGGGGTGGATTATTTTATCAGTGACATATATCCCAAGATCAAGGATATTGACACGAACATGATTGTCAACGTGTCAGGTGCATCGGTTCAGGATTATGTCGAAACAGCTTCAAGAATCAATGAGCTTGAGCGTATTCCGGCCATTGAACTGAATATATCCTGTCCTAATGTCAAACAGGGTGGAATGGCGTTCGGAGTTGACCCCAAGAGTGCGGCTCAGGTGGTTGAGGCCGTACGTAAGGCATATTCCAAGACTCTGATTGTCAAGCTGTCACCTAATGTTACCAGTATCACTGATATCGCTCTTGCAGTGGAAGCCGCCGGAGCTGACAGCGTTTCATTGATAAACACCATGCTT
The DNA here is from genome assembly GCA_045640065.1 of Bacteroidaceae bacterium. GTDB lineage: Bacteria > Bacteroidota > Bacteroidia > Bacteroidales > Bacteroidaceae > Colenecus. The sequence continues at coordinate 13,880 of JAZUEH010000119.1, read as the reverse complement.
GGTATGGCTATCAATGCAGAGACACGCCGTCCGGTCCTTTCAACGGTGACAGGCGGTCTGAGCGGTCCGGCAGTCAAGCCGGTAGCTCTGCGAATGGTATGGCAGGTGGCAAATGCGGTCAGAATTCCGGTCATCGGGCTTGGAGGCATAAGCAGTGCGACCGATGCTGTCGAGTTCCTTCTTGCAGGTGCAAGTGCCATTCAGATTGGAACCGCCAATTTTGCGGATCCGTCACTTGCAGTCAAGGTGGTGGCGGGGATAGATGAATATCTGGAACGTCATTCCATGTCATCAGTCAGGGAACTGATTGGTGCTCTCATAATCTGAATACGGTAAATGGGAAGATACAGTCCTGAAATACTCCTGTTCCGCCCCAACTTGAAGGAAGTGGTCTGGGGTGGCAGACGTATTACTGACTGGAAGGGAATTCCGCATCAGGATTCGATAGGCGAGAGCTGGGAGGTCAGTGCTGTGCCCGGTAACGAAAGTGTGGTGGATGGGGGGTCCTTTGACGGGATGCTCCTTTCCCAGGTGATTGGACTGATGCCGGATGAGATTCTTGGACGTGCTGTGGCAAGGAAATATGCCAACCGGCTGCCTTTGCTGGTCAAATTCATTGATGCAGATAAGGATCTCAGCATTCAGGTCCATCCTTCGGACCAGATGGCAAGACGTGTTCATGGTGAGAACGGAAACGGTAAGACCGAAATGTGGTATGTGATTGATGCCAAGCCCGGAGCTCATCTGTATGCCGGATTCAAGCAGGAACTTACTCCCGACGACTATTCCCGTATGGTGGCCGATGGTACAATCTGTGAGGCGCTGGCAAGACACGAAGTCCATAAGGGAGACGTTTTCTATATTCCTGCCGGTCGTGTGCATGCAATATGCGGAGGAGTGCTGCTGGCCGAAGTGCAGCAGTCATCGGATTATACGTACAGAATATACGACTACGGCAGGCCGGGGCTGGACGGCAGACCCCGCGAACTGCATACGGAACTGGCCGCTCAGGCACTTGACTTCAAGGTCCTGGACGAATACAGGACCATCTACAGCCAGAATCCCGGTAGTGCCAACCGTGTTGTCGAGAGTCCGTATTTCAGTGTGAGGGTTACGCAGTTCAGCGGTACGTTCCACCGTAATCTGAAGAAGTATGACAGTTTCATCATTTGCATGTGCATTCAGGGAGACTGCACTTTGAGGCTCAGGGATACGGGGACGCAGATTCTGCTGAAGGAAGGTTCAACCTGTCTGGTACCGGCTTCTGTTGCCGATTATGACATTACGTCATGTGGCAGTGAAAGCAGGGTGCTGGATGCATTTATTGATAATATGGACCGCAGTCTGACGGGCATGGTGACCCGTTTCCTGCATATTTCCAATGCTTGACTTTTATGAACAATCATGTTGTGATAATGGCTGGCGGCATAGGAAGCCGTTTCTGGCCGCTCAGTGTTCCCCAGTATCCGAAACAGTTCATTGATATTCTGGGTTGTGGCAAGACACTTATCCAGATGACAGTCGACCGTTTCCAGGGTATCTGTCCAATGGATAATTTCTGGGTCGTGACAAATGAGAAATATGTCGACATTGTCCGTACACAGTTGCCTGAGATACCTGTAGAGCATATCCTGGCTGAACCGTCGGCCCGCAATACCGCACCCTGCATTGCCTGGGCCTGCCGGATGATTCATGAGTCCGATGCCAGGGCCAATGTGGTGGTGACACCGTCCGATGCCATTGTGATGGATGTTCCCGAATTCCGCCGTGTGATATCAGGTGCATTGGATTTCACTGCCGACAGCGATGCCATTGTCACAATAGGCATAAGGCCTTCCCGTCCGGAAACCGGATATGGATATGTGGAATGCGCCCAGTCGGCATGCCCTGGAAGTGAAATACGCAAAGTATTGGCATTCAAGGAGAAACCATGCGCACAGGTGGCAGCCGAATACGTCAGCAAGGGCAATTACCTTTGGAATGCAGGTATTTTTGTCTGGAATGTGAAGACCATTTCGGAAAGCATACGCAGATATGAGCCGCAGATTGCCGGAATAATGGACCTTATCGCTCAGGGAGGAAATGTACAGGAACTTTTCCCGCAATGCAATAAGATATCTATTGACTATGCCGTAATGGAGCCGGCTTCTTTAGCCGGTAATGTCTATACTTTCCCTGCCGATTTCGGCTGGAGTGACCTTGGCAACTGGGCATCGCTTTATGACCGTCTGGATCATGATGTCCATGGCAATGCTGCCGTTGGAAATGTGCATCTTTATGAATGCAGTGACTGCGTGGTGCATACCGCATCGGCCAGTAAGGTGGTTCTCCAAGGCCTTGACGGTTATATTGTCTCGGAAAAGGACGGCCAGATACTGGTATGCCGTCGCAGCGAGGAACAGCGTATCAGGGATTTCTCACAGAACTGAGAAAAAATTTTCCAATAATCTGTAACATTCTGCCTTGTTCCATGATTATGAATAAAGGCACTTTGTTATGGATAGGATATTCTTTACCGCCGATCTGCATTTCGGAGACAGGGATGCGCTGAAGTATCTCGAAAACAGACCATTCTCGTGTGATGATACGACAGCCGGGCACGACCGGTGGCTTGCTGACCTTTGGTGCAGTACTGTACGTTCCAATGATACTGTCTATATATTGGGAGATGTCTGTACATATTCGGAGCATGAAGCCGGAAGGCTTCTGAACAGTCTTCCGGGACATAAGGTCCTGATCTGGGGTAATCACGATTCGGTCATGCAGGATTTGAGAGACCGTTTCGTTACCTGTGGACAGCTGTTTGACAAGAAGTTCAGCCGGACATGCTGTCCGGATCTGTTTTTCCCGTTAAGACTGGCCATGTGTCATTATCCGCTGCTGACCTGGAAGGCCAAGCCGCAGGGTGCAGTCATGATTCACGGACACTGTCACGGACGGCTTGACAGAGTAAATGACATGAGCCCTGATCTCAGATGGGATGTCGGCATTGACTCGTCTCTTTCAAGGAAGATTGGCCAGGAGAACGGAAACGGATTCGCTCTGGTTGATATGGCTTCTCTCTATAGGGCTGTAATTGAAAAGATCGGAGGCCTGGATCCTAGAAGGTACGTACGTGAGGCCTATCGGCAGGATTGTCCTCCGGAACTGTTCTCGGCTGTCAAGAATACAGATTATTGAACGGATGGTTCGGGATGTTCCGTATCGTGGAGCCTGCGCCCTGCATCCAGGCTGAGACGGTTTCTTATCTGTTCTATTTCTGCTGATTGTGGCAATTCCGCAATACACTGGTCATAATACCCGGTCAGACAGTCATACAGACAGTCAGAATTGCAGACCAGATTATTTCTTATGGCGATTGTTGCAGCATCTGTGGTTGGAATTGATTTGGAATGGTGCGTTTCCATTATACGGTGAAGGCGGTCTTTCTGGCGTTTGGTGCTGACACGATAGTTGGAGTGGGTAATACCTACTGCCTTAGCCATGGTCGCCTGAGGTATGGCCCTTTCAGGTTCGAGTACGGTGAGCAGCCATCTCAAGATGAGAAAACGTCCCAGCGGGTCGCTCTGGCTTATGCATATGGCAATTGCGTTACATAATTCATGCCGTTTTTCATCATCTTCATTATCCTGCATGTCGTCCGTAAGCAATCCGGTGCTTTGAATCTGAAAGTCAGTGTCGTCAAGTGATAATGCTGGTTTCCCTATTCCCAAGGTCTGGCGCAGACGTATTCTGTAGGCTGATGTAACCCATTGGTACAGCGATGAGCAGTGTTCTATGCGCAGTAACAGAGAGAAAGGCGGCAGTCCTGCATTGCGCATGTATTCCGGACCGTGATACAGAAACAGAAGGAAGTCATCAATCGTGTCTTCGAAACTCCGTTCGGGCAACTTGGGCGATTGGTTGTAAATGTTGCGCAAAGGTTCAGCCAGTGTTACCGACAGCATGTGGTGAATTGCTTCGACATCGGCTTCCTGAGCCGCAATGAGGTATGTGGCCTGATTTATGTCTCTCATGGTGTCTTATGGTGTGTCTTTCTATGTGTCAGTCTGAAAAGTCCGTATCGAAATTTATTTCGGCCCTGTATCCGGGCAGGATGACGGAGACATCGGCCTCCATTGCCTTCCTCAGTGCTACCCGGTCTCCGCTGCTGAAGTCAAGCAGTACGTCAAAGGAAACGTAGCGTTCCTTCTCGTTGATGAGAAGGCCGTGGAAACCTATTGCACCCTGATGTGAAAGCATGGCCTCACGGATGCGGTTGCCAAGCTGGAACAGCTCGTCATTGTCACTATGGACTGCGTATATGCCGACAGTCAGCATGACGCTGAATCTGTCGTAGACGGTATGCTGGATGGTGCTTGTGAGAAGGTGGATGTCACGGGCCGATAGCGTGTCTGGAATCTCAACGTGGATTGAACCCATGGCCTTGTCCGGGCCGTAATCGTGCAGAATCAGGTCGTATGCTCCAAGCACTCCGGGTATCTCGCGGACGGTCTGTTTGATGGATTTCGTGATTTCGCTGTCAGGACGGCGGCCAATTACCTGGCTTACAGGCGAGGAAAGCATTTCAATGCCGGCCTTGATGATCATTATGGCAATGCCTGTGCCAAGCCAGCCGTCAAGATTGATGCCCCAGACCATCATGACAATGGCGCCGAGAAGAGTGGTACACGAAATGATGGAGTCGAACATTGCATCGGTTCCCGAAGCAATGAGCGCGTCACTGTTGAACTTGAGTCCCTGAGCCTTGACATGGCGTCCGAGTATCAGTTTCGTAACAATGGCAGCCGAAATGACTATGAGTGCGGCTGTTCCGAATTCAGGGTCCGAAGGTGTGATTATCTTGCCTATGGATTCAATGAGCGAAGTTACGCCTGTCACGAGAATCAGCAGGCTGATGATGATTGCGCTGAAATATTCCACACGCCCCATGCCGAAAGGATGCCGGGCATTCGGCTTGCGGTGTGCCAGCTTTACACCGGCTATGGTGATGACCGATGAAAGAGCGTCTGTCAGGTTGTTTACGGCATCGAGGACAATGGCAATGGAGCCCGATATGAATCCGACTGCGGCCTTGAATCCTGAAAGGAGTATGTTTGTGATAATTCCTGTTACACTGGTACGGGCTATCTGCTTGGAACGCTGGGCCTTGTCTTCCTGTGTGATGTGATTGTCATGTTCCATATGGTAATGATTGTGTGACCCCGGTGGGACTCAAACCCACGACCTGCAGAACCGGAATCTGACGCTCTATTCAACTGAGCTACGGGGCCATCCTTTCCGCTGAGTTGCAAAGGTAAGTGATTTTTGGATTATGGGACACGAAATTCGTCAACTTTACACTAACTTTGCAAAGGAATATTTTCTAACGATTAATTTATAATACAATAGCAATATGAAACTCAAATCAATCGCAGCAGTTCTGGCACTTTCATTCCTGACAGTGTCTTGTGGTATTCTCGGTACAGGAAACTCGGCATCGGGTTCCGTTAACGGCCAGTCATCGGGCGCAGCTCTCAAAACCCTTTACGGACAGTACAAGACAGACGGCAAGATAGATCTTAACAACATAGGTAATGTGATAGCTCTTGCACAGCTTGCCAACGGCATTCAGGGACTCAACGGAATTGACGACAAGAGCCAGTTCTATACCGATTTTGCCGAGGGGCTGATTCTTGGCTCAGGCAATCTGGTCACTGAAAAGACCTCATCGCCTGTAACAGGTGCTCTGAAGTCACTTGTCGGTGGAACAGACCTCAGTTCAATCATGTCGGCCGGTGTCGCTGCTGCAGCCCAGTCAAAGAAGGCACAGAAGGCAAAGGCTCAGACTCAGGAGACTGTAGGAAATGTTGCCGGTGCCATCAGTGAGTTGTCAGAAAAGACCGCAGGAGTAGCCAGCACCCTTTCATCACTTAACAGCATTTTCAGTCTGGTAAAGTAAGGAACCATGGAATTAAGCGATCAGGAACAGTTCCGCAGAGAGAGTCTTAAGGAGCTGCGTGCAATGGGCATTGACCCGTATCCCGCAGCAATGTTTCCTACCGATGCGCTGGCAGCAGAGGTTAAGGAGAACTTCAAGGATGATGAGGAGCAGCTTCGTCAGGTCCGTATGGCCGGCCGTCTCATGAGCCGTCGTGTCATGGGCAAGGCGTCATTCATGGAACTGATGGATTCAAGCGGCAGGATCCAGGTCTATGTGACCCGTGATGACATCTGCCCTGAGGACGATGCTGAAAAGGTCATGTATAACAAGGTATTCAAGAAACTGCTTGATATAGGTGATTTCGTCGGCATTGAGGGTTATGTATTCCGCACCCAGATGGGCGAGATTACCGTTCATGCAAAGAAACTGACACTCCTTTCCAAGTCTCTGCGCCCGCTACCGATAGTCAAGTATAAGGATGGTGTGGCCTACGACAAGTTCGAGGATCCGGACCTCAGATACCGTCAGCGCTACGTGGACCTGGTAGTCAACGAGGGCGTCAAGGAGACATTTCTGAAGCGCACAAAGGTCATCAGAACGCTTCGATCGGTTCTTGACGAAAATGGATATACCGAGGTCGAGACTCCAATCCTGCAGTCAATTCCCGGTGGCGCAAGCGCACGTCCGTTCATCACACATCATAACACCCTTGACATTGATCTGTACTGCCGCATAGCAACGGAACTTTATCTGAAACGTCTCATCGTAGGCGGTTTCGAGGGTGTCTATGAGATTGGCAAGAACTTCCGCAACGAGGGTATGGACCGCAACCACAATCCGGAATTCACCTGTATGGAACTTTACGTTGCCTACAAGGATTACAACTGGATGATGGATTTCACCGAGACGCTTCTTGAAAAGATAGCAATTGCAACCAACGGTACTACAAAGGTACAGATTGGAGACCACGAGGTAGATTTCAAGGCCCCGTACCGTCGTCTGCCTATCCTTGATGCCATTAAGGAAAAGACCGGATATGATCTGGAAGGCATGAGTGAGGACGAGATGCGTGAAGTGGCAAAGAAGTGCGGAGTCGAGGTAACTCCTGCCATGGGCAAGGGCAAGCTCATTGATGAGATATTCGGCGAGACCTGTGAGGGTACTTTCATACAGCCTACCTTCATTACCGATTATCCTGTCGAGATGTCTCCGCTTACCAAGATGCACCGTTCAAAGCCGGGTCTGACGGAACGTTTCGAACTGATGGTCAACGGTAAGGAACTTGCCAACGCATACAGCGAGCTCAACGATCCGATCGATCAGTACGAGCGTTTCCAGGATCAGCTGCGTCTCAGCCAGAAGGGTGATGACGAGGCAATGTTCATCGACCAGGACTTTGTCCGTGCTCTGGAGTACGGTATGCCCCCAACCAGCGGTATCGGTATTGGAATTGACCGTCTTGTCATGCTCATGACCGGTCAGACTACCATTCAGGAGGTGCTGTTCTTCCCGCAGATGAAACCTGAAAGCAAGGACTGATTCACCGATATTAGGACCGATGGCTATACCTAAGGGAAAAGTGGCAGTGATGGGCGGAGGCAGTTGGGCGACTGCCATAGCCAAGATACTGCTGTCCACAGAAGATTCCATCAACTGGTTCATCCGCCGTGATGACAGGATTGCCGATTTCCAGCGGCTGGGACATAATCCGGCATATCTGTCAAGCGTCCAGTTTGACATGAAGCAGATCAATCTTTCAAGTGACATAAACAAGGTGGTTGAGGAATCGGACATTCTGGTGTTCGTGACTCCTTCGCCTTATTTCAAGTCACACATGAAGAAACTCAAGGTCAAACTCCGGGACAAGTTCATTGTGTCGGCCATCAAGGGTATAGTGCCGGAAGACAATCTGCTCATGTCAGACTACTTCCACCGTTTCTATGGCGTTCCGGTTGAGAACATTGCGGTTGTCGCAGGCCCATGTCATGCCGAGGAAGTGGCCATGGAGCGGCTTTCATACCTGACAATTGGCTGTAATGACATTGACAATGCTCAGGAAATTGCCCGCAAGTTCACCAATTCTTATGTCAAGACTTCGGTTTCAACCGATGTGGCTGGAATCGAGTTCTCATCGGTCCTCAAAAACGTATATGCCATTGCGGCGGGAATATGTAATGGCTTGAAATACGGTGACAATTTCCAGGCGGTGCTCATGTCGAATGCCATCCATGAGATGAACAGCTTCCTGGCAACGGCAAGGCCTATGCCCCAGCGTGCCGTGAATGATTCCGCCTATCTTGGTGACCTCCTTGTTACCGGGTATTCGAATTTCAGCCGTAACAGGGTATTCGGTACCATGATAGGAAAGGGCTATTCGGTGAAATCGGCCCAGATGGAAATGGAAATGACAGCCGAAGGTTATTACGGTACCCGATGCATGAAGGAGATCAATGAGCATTACAGGGTCAATATGCCTATTCTGGATGCCATGTACAATATCCTGTACGAGCATATTTCGCCGGTCATTGAAATAAAACTGCTTACAGATTCGTTTAAATGATACGTCTATGATTAAAGTTGACATTTCACAGATTCTGGCCTTTGTGCCTGAAAATGAGGTTATGGCCTTTGAACCTCAGGTCAATGATGCCATAAGCAAACTCGAAAATGGAACGGGAGCCGGAAATGACTATATCGGCTGGATGGACCTGGCTTCCAAGACTCCCGCCACTCTGATTGACGAAATCATGGCTGAAGCTGCTGTACTCAGGGAAAACTGCGATACGGTGGTCGTTGCCGGAATAGGTGGAAGCTATCTTGGTGCAAGAGCGGTTATCGAAGCTTTCCAGAACAGTTTCTCGCAGTTTCGGAATGACGGACAGAATCCGACAATTCTGTTCGCAGGACATAACATTTCAGAGGATTATCTCTATGAACTGACCGAATACCTGACCGGCCGGCGTTTCGGAGTGATCAACATCTCAAAGTCGGGAACCACAACTGAAACGGCTCTGGCATTCCGTCTTCTCAAGAAGAAATGTGAAGCTGAACGCGGACTTGACATGGCCCGCAAGGTCATTGTTGCGATTACCGATGCAAAGAAGGGTGCCGCACGTCGTATGGCCGATGAACAGGGATACCGTTCATTCGTGATTCCCGATAATGTGGGAGGCCGGTATTCAGTCCTGACTCCTGTCGGACTGCTTCCCATTGCTGTGGCAGGATATGACATCTCCGCTCTTGTCCGCGGAGCCGCCGATATGGAAAGCCTGACTGCCGGGACAGTACCTTTTGCCCAGAATCCGTCAGCCCTGTATGCAAGTGCACGCAATGCACTGTACCGCAACGGCAAGAAGATTGAGATTCTGGTCAACTTCCAGCCCAAACTTCATTTCTTCAGCGAGTGGTGGAAACAGCTGTACGGAGAATCTGAAGGTAAGGACGGCAAGGGCATATACCCGTCATCGGTTGATTTCTCGACCGATCTGCACTCCATGGGACAGTGGATCCAGCAGGGTGAACGCAGCATTTTCGAAACGGTCATTTCAGTTGACAGTGCAAGTCATTCGCTGCTCGTTCCTGAGGATGGTGACAATCTGGATGGCCTGAACTATCTTGCAGGCAAGCATGTGGACCAGGTTAACAAGATGGCAGAATTGGGAACACGTCTGGCTCATGTCGATGGCGGTGTTCCGAACATCAGAATAACAGTTCCCAAACTCGATGAATACTGGCTCGGACAGCTGATTTATTTCTTTGAGAAGGCTTGCGGCATAAGCGGATATCTGCTTGGTGTCAACCCGTTCAATCAGCCGGGTGTCGAGGCATATAAGAAGAATATGTTCGCTCTGCTTGGAAAACCGGGTTTTGAAGAGGAATCAAAAGCTATTCTGGCTCGTATCTGATGGGTTCTGACAGATTCAGCTTAAAAGGCAAAAGCGCCGTCCTGTTTGACATGGACGGCGTTTTGTATGACTCCATGCCTCATCATGCCAAGGCCTGGAGCCAGACATTCAGTGATTTCGGAATGCATATGGATCTCACTGATGTCTATATGAATGAGGGATGTACAGGAAGCTATACCATTTCCCGTGTGAGTCTTGCACAACGCGGATATGATGCTGCTCCTGAAGAGGTGGAACGTATCTATGCCCATAAGGCCGAGCTGTTCCGTTCAATGCCGGAGGTGGGGATCATGCCAGGTGCTCTTGACCTGATGGGTAAAGTGCGTGACTGCGGAATGAAGATTCTCATTGTCACAGGGTCGGGTCAGAAAGCGCTTATTGACCGGGTATTGCGGGATTTTGACGGATTCATGGTCCGTGAGCGCATGGTTACATCGTTCGATGTGAGTCGTGGCAAACCATTTCCTGACCCGTATCTGAAAGGACTTGATATTGCAGGAGTTGATGCCTCAAAGGCTGTTGTAGTGGAAAATGCCCCGTTGGGTATTCAGGCTGGAGTGGCAGCCGGGATTGATACTATAGCAGTAAATACAGGGCCTCTTCCGGACAGTGTCCTGCTGGAAGAAAAGCCCTGTGCACTTTTCCATTCAATTCGTGAACTTGCTGACTGTTGGGACAGCTTATTTTGAACAGCTTCCACAGTCTCCTTGACAGCTGCAGTCTCCCTGGCCGCAATGTCCTCCGCATCCGTTGCATTTCGGGTGCAGAATGGCGTCTATTTCCTCCTGTGTTGCGGGACGTGATTCCAGTACTGTACCACGGAAGGTGAGGTCTTCGCCTGCGAGCGGGTGGTTCAGGTCAACGGTAACTTTGTCATCACTTATTGCTGTCACTGTGGCATTGAATGTCTGGCTGCCATCGCTCAGAGGAATGACAGCTCCAAGCTTTACATGCTGGTTGTCGAACTTTCCGTCAACAAAGAATATTCCTTTGTCGAGTTCCAGAACGTTTTCCTTTTCATATTGTCCGTATGCCTGATCTGATGGTATGCCGAATTCGAATTTCTCACCCGGTGCCAGTCCAATGACGTTGCTTTCAAAAAGGTCAAGGGCATAACCTATGCCGGTGATGAACTGGAAAGGCCTTTCTTTAGGGGCGCTTTCATACTTGTACAGTTTGCCGTTCTCGTCTTTCAGCAGGAGGTCATAACTCAAGCTGATGAATTTGTTGTCCATATATTGTCTGTTTGTTTTGATTGTTATTCGAAAATGTCATACAGAGGCCTTTCGCTGCATGCGTTCGGCATTTCGCTTCCTGTAATCAGTGAAATGGTCGGGGCCAGTCTGAGGGCCGATACGGGTTCGCTGCTGCGGAATTTCCGTACGCCGGATCCATATATGATTATAGGGAAGGCATCCGGAATGTTCCTGAATGATAACGTATGGTCTTGAACTTCGTCAACAATGCTCCACCCTGGAAGTGCCTGAAGAATAATGTCTCCGCTGAATGACGGATTCATGGAATTGCGCAGACGGGCTGTTTCGCTGTCGGGCAGTACGGACATGAGGTCACGTAGAAGTATGACACGGCTGATTCCGCTTGCCTGGACCAACAGGTCTATGCTGTTGTCAAGGATGTCGCCAATATCAAGTCCCTTGTCCTCAATGGTTTTGCGGTCAAGGAAAATCTGGTTGTGATAATATGCTTTAGCCAGAGTGGGACAGTCATATTTTGCCGATAGGTAGAGGTTCAGAAGGGCTGTCAGACGTTCCATGCTGACTGTTCCGTTGGGAATCCTTGTGCCTTGCAGGCTTGCTGCGTATTGCTTCCTGTTGCCGGCCGATGTCAGGAAGAAAAGCACATTCCCGCTACCTGCCTTCAATGTCGCATCGCTTATGAGACGGGCAATTTCCTGGTCAAGCCTGAGGTAGATGTCCTGCTGCTCGTGGGACCAGTAGTCTGTCGGCTGCTGTCTGAAATTGCCTGCATACATGGAAATGAGCAGAAGGTCAGGATTCTGGTCAAGCCCCAGTCCCATTGCATCAATGGCTTTCAGGGCCATATCGGTGACGCGTGTGTTTGCAATGGGGGATGTACGGTAATCGGTTCCGTTTTCACTTCTGATGCTGTAAGAGAAGGCCTTGGGAATGTCAAGGACAGACTTGTGGCTGTATGCTTCTACGGGAACCATAGGCTCCCAGCTGTTGGTCTTGTGGTCCGATGCCACCTGCTGTACCCATGCGGGAAGTCCTCCGTAATAGTCTGATGTGCACCACGAACAGTCATGCGGGTTCATCCAGAGAGTCACATCGGCTTCATGTCCTCCGGCAAATACTGCGGCTTCACGTTCAATGGCGATGGAACATATTTTTGATTTGCCGCCCGATGACAGTTTGATGCAGTCTGCCAGGTTGCTTGACATGAGTCTTGAAGGCGATGTGAACTGGTCCGTTCCGGATCCCATGTAGTTGGTGTCATCGGCCAGGAATGCCGGCATCAGGTTCTTGCGGCTCATCCAGCTGGACGCGACGATCCCGTTCATGTACGGAACGGTACCGGACAGAATGGCCGCTGTGCCGGAAGCCAGATCAGGATCCTGGAAGTTGAGTTCCGCATTGTCCAGACAGTATCCCTGATCCATGAGTTTCTGGAATCCGTCGCTTCTGAGAATCGGCTTGAGCCGGTTCAGGCATTCCATGTCAAACTGATCCAGAACTATTCCGACAACCAGTTTCGGAGTCTGCTGGCTGGTCTGGGCATTAGCTGGCAGACATGACAGGAGAGCTATACAGAGAGTTGCAGTGACCTTTCCTTTCTTTCTTTTAAGGAACTGAGGCGTCACTGAGAGATTGAACAGGGTAGTACTCAATGCCCTTATGGCGAAAGTGGCGGAAAGTACAGTCACTGCCGGTTCAATGTACTGTGGAATGATATGTGAACATGCGGCAAATGTGGCCGTGACAATGGATTCTGCAGGGAAGAACCATGAGAAATGCCCTTTCCTTATTCTATGGACAGCAAAGGGCAACAGTAGAAGTGGCAGGGGATTCAGAATGATGATGAGCCAGTTCGTGTCAACGGCCGGGTGCTCGGAAAGGAAGAACAGAAAGGCAATGATGAGGCCGGCCAATCCCTGAATACTGAAAAGGATAATGTCAAAAAGCAGGAAACGGCGGTTGCGATACCATCCCGACAGAGAAATGAAGACCGTGACCAGAAAAGCGAGCCACATGGTCTGCAGGGGAGTCAGGAGGCATCGGCCAAAATCTACTGAATGGTCGGGGCTGACTATCCTTACCGGTTCCGAAACCAGAGTCCTGACAGTGTCGGTCGAATCGGTGATGACCCTTATCTGTGCCTTTGAAGCCAGATCCCTGAGCAACAGCGGGGCAAACGCTTCCTGACGGTATTCGAGCTGACGGTCAGCTTCGGCTCCTACTACCAGATCAACGGCAAACTGACTCCAGGGTTTCACGGCTGTATGCCGGGTAAGTATGCTCCTGAAAGACTGGCCCTCAACAGGGGCAGGGTATGTGACTTTGCCGTTTATGCTCTTTTCAATCTTGTCAATGGCCATGGTGGCACAGTTGCCGTACAGGAAATTGTAGCGGTAGACGCGGTTTTCGGGGAGACTGTTCTCAATGAGCAGTTTGTAAAGAAGTGAGTTCTCGTCCGGTGACAGATTGAGTTCCTGTTCCCAGATTGCCGATCCGCGTTCGTCGTATTCCTCCATGAAACCGCTCATGCGCTGGGCTCCCAGAAGGTAATCGGTCTTTCCCAGACAGAAACGCCAGATGAAATGCGGCGTGTTGAAGTCGAACAGGCCATAGTTGAATACAACGTCCTGTCCCTTTGTGAAATCCTGTACCCTGATGGCCGTATGGCCGTAAAGCTCATATATTGCGGCACCCGGTTCACATGTGATGAGGCTGATGCGCAGGCTGTCGCGCTGGGCACGTGCAGGACAAGCCATGATGAGAGCGGCCAGCAGGGACAGTAATATCTTCTTCATAGTCTTTCTTTGTTGGATTGTGCAAAGTTAATTATTTTTG
>JAZUEH010000118.1:0-52212 GCA_045640065.1 Bacteroidaceae bacterium | reverse complement strand
ACGTTGCAGGCTCCTTCAAAGACATTCAACATGCCGGGCATAGTATGTGCGCATACAATAGTGCCGGATGATTCTCTGCGCAGCCGTTTCTTCGACTATATCCATGCAAGTGACATGGATCTGGGAAATGTGTTCACATATGACTGTGCAATTGCGTGTTACAGTGATGAGGGTGATTTGTGGCGCCGCAGCATGCTCGAATATGTGAACGGCAACATTGATCTGCTGGAAAGTGGACTGGCTCCGTTCAGCGACAGAATACAGGTCATCAGACCCCAGGCTTCGTTCCTGGTCTTTCTCGACTGCCGTGGACTCGGATTTGAAAACCCCGATGATTATCTGCATTTCTTTTCAGACCGATGCGGTGTCTGTATGAATCCCGGAAACATGTTCGGCAAGGGTGGGTACGGATATATGCGTATGAATGTGGGGTGTCCCAGAAGTACGGTCCTTGAGGCTGTAAGGCGTATGTCATCGGCCTTGAAACAACTATGATTCCAAATTATAAACGATAGCGGACTATGAAAAAATTATTCTTATTGGCAACTTGTGTTTTCATGTGTTGTGGCGCATGGGCCCAGGAACTCTCCAATTTCAACAGGGGAGGCCGTCAACAGGTGGTTTCACCCGAAGTCAAGGATGGAAAGATGACATTCAGGTTAAATGCGAATTATGCCACACAGGTTTCACTTCAGGGCAATTGGATGGAAGGCCAGAATGCTTCCGGAATGCCAATGACTAAAGGTTTAAATGGCATATGGGAGATTACTCTTGATGCTCCGGAACCTGAAATCTACACTTATAATTTCGTTGTTGACGGCGTGTCTGTCAATGATCCTCAGAATTTCATGGTGCAGCGTGATGGAACCCGTTATCTCAACATGGTATTTGTGCCGGGTGAAAGGAGCGAGAATTACACGGAAGCAAATCAGCGGGGTACGGTAAGCTACATGTGGTATGACAGCGGCATTCTTGGCATTAACCGTCGTCTTACCGTATATACACCTTACGGCTATGAGAAAGGCAAGCAGAAATATCCGGTTCTATACCTGCTTCATGGTGCCGGCGGCGATGAGGAAGCATGGGTGTCAATGGGACGTGCAGCGCAGATCCTTGACAATCTGATAGAAAAGGGTCTTGCAAAGCCGATGATTGTGGTTATGCCGAACGGAAATCCCGGACAGCAGGCCGCACAGACTTTTGGACTGCCGGAAAAGCAGATTGACCGTCGTGATCCTGCCATGCAGGACGCTTACGTGAAGAGTCTCTGTACCGAGATTGTTCCTTTCATAGAAAAGAACTTCCGCGTTATTGCCAAGCCTGAATCACGTGCAATTGCCGGTCTGTCCATGGGTGGCGGCCATACTATCACAGCGACAAACCTCTATCCGGAAATGTTTGACTGGATATGCCCGCTTTCCGCAGCCGGCAGTTCTACTCCGGAACAGATTACAGCCCTTAAGAAGGCAGGTGTCAGACTCTATTTCCTGTGTTGTGGTACAAGCGACTTCCTCTGGAACAATTCAGTGACTCTTGACGAGACCATGACCCAGTGTGGTCTGGAACACACATTCTTCAAGTCAGACGGTGGTCATGTGTGGGCCAACTGGCGTCTGTATCTGAATACATTTGCACAAAAGCTCTTCAAATAAACATATGAAATTCAAAACAATACTTTGCGTGGCATGCTGCCTGCCTTTCCTCTCTGCTGCAAAAAGTGGTGAGAAACCAAGTTACCCGACCAGTGGGGTGCCTTTTACCCAGGTCAAAATCAGTGAAGACAGTTTCTGGGGACGCAGAATCCGTCAGAGCCGGGAGGTGACCATACCTCTTGCTTTCAGTAAATGCGAAGAGACGGACCGTTATACCAATTTTGAGAATGCCGCAGCCAAAATGGCTGAAACGGCACGGGGCGACAACAGCAGCAACTATCGTCCTACCCAGTTCCCGTTTGACGATACTGATGTATATAAGACCATTGAGGGAGCAAGCTATCTGCTCCAGACTTATCCCGATGCAAAGCTTCAGGCCTACATAGACAGTGTGCTGGACATTGTTGCAGCAGCTCAGGAACCTGACGGATATCTTTATACGGCACGTACAATGAATCCGGAACACCCTCATGACTGGTCCGGCAAGACCCGTTGGGCGGGCGAAGAGACTGGAAGCCATGAGCTTTATAATCTGGGACACATGGTAGAAGGGGCCATTGCCCATTATCAGGCAACCGGAAGCCGCAAGTTCCTTGATATTGCAATCCGGTATGCTGACTGTGTGTGCCGCGAAATAGGATATGGCCCGGACCAGAAGGTACTGGTCCCGGGGCATCAGATTGCCGAAATGGCACTTGCGAAACTGTATCTGGTTACCGGCGAAAAGAAATATCTGGACGAAGCGAAACTCTTCCTTGACAATAAGGGAAAGACTGCACGCCGTGACAAGTATGACCAGTCGCATCTGCCTGTAATAGAGCAGACTGAGGCTGTTGGACATGCCGTCCGTGCCGGATACATGTATTCCGGAATGGCCGATGTCGCCGCTTTGACAGGCGATGAATCGTATGTCCGTGCCATTGACAATATCTGGGACAATATGGTGGGCCGCCGTATGTATCTGACCGGTGGCATAGGTTCTTCCGGAAGCAATGAAGGTTTCAGCGAAGACTATGATCTGCCTAACATGAACGGTTACTGCGAGACCTGTGCCGCCATTGCCAATGTCTATACCAACTATCGTCTGTTCCTGCTGCATGGAGATTCCAAGTACATCGATGTCCTGGAACGTGCTCTCTATAATGGCGTAATCAGCGGAGTCAGTCTGGATGGAGGTGCTTTCTTCTATCCCAATCCGCTTGAAAGCCACGGACAGCATCAGCGTCAGGCATGGTTCGGCTGTGCCTGCTGCCCAAGCAACATTTGCCGTTTTATCCCTTCAGTTCCCGGATATGCCTATGCTGTACGTGACAGCAAGCTGTTCGTCAATCTGTTCATGACGGGTCAGCTCAATACCAAGGTGGACGGGAAGAGCTTTGCCATGACCCAGACCACTTCATATCCCGATAACGGTGACATCACACTCAAGATTGACAAGGCCACCGGCAGGAACATGACTCTGAACATCCGCATCCCGGGGTGGGTGCGCAATCATGTGGTTCCAACGGACCTCTACACCTACAGCGACAATCTGAAACCCGGCTTTGAAATCAAGGTGAACGGCCAGCTGGTTGCCGATGAAGAATGTCTGCTTGGGAACGGCTACCTGCCGGTTGAACGCAAATGGAAGAAGGGCGATGTGATTGAAATCCATTTCGATATGCCGGTCCGTACGGTACGCGCACACCGTCAGGTTGCCGAAGACCGCGGACGCGTGGCTGTTGAGCGCGGTCCGCTGGTCTATTGTGCAGAATGGGTTGACAACAGCTTCAATGTACTGACTGCAGTTCTTCCGGCTGTTCCTGAATTTGAGACTGAACAGATGGAGATGGAGGTTGAAGGACGCAGTTATCCTATGACGGCTATCCGTGCCAATGCCATTGACAACTGGTCGGGCAACACCTCCGGCAACCGTAAGGTATCGCTCAAGCTGATTCCATATTATGCCTGGGCACACCGCGGCAACGGCAACATGCTCGTCTGGCTCAATACCGATGCCCAGCCCCAACGCCGCCGCTAGGTGAAACGAAAATGAACTTTCCATTTATGCGCACCGTATACTCAAACACCAGACACCCTAAGTTGGTCAAATGGTCTGTCGTCGCAGCAGTCATCATATCTGTTGCATGTCTTGTGTTGTATTTTGTCGTTGATGGCGACAACTGGGTCAGGAACATCCTTTATATCGGCTGGTTCTTGCCTTTATTTACATCTGTTTACTTGGGATCGTATCTATTGTCAAGGTATATCATAGATGAGGAGGCTGACACCCTGACTTTCAGCGGTAATAAGAAGTACCCCATGAAGATATCCAACATGAGTACCATATCCTACAAGGAAAGCAAGAAAGGCAGATTCCGCTCATTGCAGATCCACGACAATGGTGTCAGCTTCATGGACATCCGTACAACTAAAGAGAATGCAGACCGCATTGCGTCTCAATTGACAAAGGCTAACACATCCATAGTTGTCAATCACGTCAACTGTTGGTGAACAGGGGTCTGAAGAATTCTGTTGTTGGTACGCTTGTTTATGCCACTGATAATCAGTGGATTGAGTGTGGTGGGTGAAGAATTCGAAAAGAGCGTTTCTCTTGATTTGACATTAGCTTATGAGTATCTTTGCATGAAACAAAACAGATTTTTGTCATGCGGATAACTGGAATTTCTTTACTTGTCGGATCTGTAATGTCATTGATCGGTACTGCCTGTCCTGCACAGTCGGAACCTGTGATTTTCATAAAGACAGACAAACCGGTTCAGACCACATTTGAGGTGGATGGTGTCGAAATTGCCTCGGATTTGCTTGGCACCAGGTCAGGCAGGGAGGTTACCATGGAATGGACAGGAGGAGCAGAATACTCGAAATCGAGTCTGGACAACTGGAACAGCGAACTGAATCCTCAGACTGGAGGACTTGTCTATATTGACGAGAGTCCCTTCTTTGCAATGGTATGTTATGCATTTGCACAGCATCGGCCTGTCGTGCTGTCACCTGACGAGGTGTGGATGGTTATCTGCCAGGGCTTTTCTCAGTTTGTCAATCGTGATCCCGAGACGTTCCGAAAATATATTGTGGAGCATGACGGAAAGGATACGCTTGAGGTGCCTATGTGGCCTGGAGCCGGTTGGGAAGATATGATAGGCGGTTTTTCAGACCTTATTGACAGAAATACGAAGGATGGCATCAGTGATGTCATTACAGCCGATTTCACTACCACAGGTCCGACAGAACTGGTGGCATCGAAGATAGTGCTCATGGATGCTGTGCAGAAATATTTTACATATGCAGGCATGCGTCTGGTCTGCGGCATACCAAGTGTGACGCTTAAAGGTACGGTTCAGGACTGGATGAAAGTCCGGGAAAAGACACGGAAACTGGGCGAATTCGGAGTGAAGCCATGGACTGACCGTCTGGATCCTATTCTGGAGCAGTTCGTGAATGCATCGGACGGCAATGTGGATTTGCGGTTCTGGCAGGATATGGCGCTTCGTGACAGACCCGAGGAGCTCCGGCTTCATGGCGGCTGCGGTCCTGCATCGCTGTTCAACGGCTGGTTCCTGGAATTCTTCCCATTTGACAAAAACGGTATCAGACCGGCACAGGTGACGTACCGGACCATGCCAAGCGAAATGTGTCAGACTCCGTTTATTCTGAACGATGTTGACGTAGACGGAACGGTGTTGAAATCAACACCCATGAAGCTTATGGCTGGAATAGCAGCTCTGAAACAGGACTCTGTAACCAAAGCTCTGGAACCTGTAATAGGGTGGATAGTAATGAAAGACAGTAAATCCGTCAGGAACCATGCCGCTCAGACAGAATCCCAAAGTGGCAGTGACATCAGTCCTGAATATTGGGGACAGCGCGTTCTGGTTTCGCTGGAAACGGCAGTTGAGGGCTTTGCTCCGGTATCGTTGAAAGGAAACCCTGAAAAGGTCACAGACAGATATCTCATTACAGACCTGCCCGTGTTCTACAATAATCGTGGAGACGTTTACACCAAGACCATAGTTCATGAGTTTGATGACAAAGGTAATGAGGTCATACGTACTGGTTATGAAAACGGAATGACGGACAAACCGTCCTGGACTGTGACATATTCTTATGTGTCAGGAAACTGGGTGGCATTGTATACATCGGACCATGGCCCGGTGACAACCATGTCGGTAAGTCAGAAGCATAAGGACACTTCATCCATGGCCGGCGTGCTGGAAATTGACGATGAAGGCCGATGCGCCCGGCTCACACCACGCAGCGGCATCATTTCCAGCCAGTCAGAAGGAAATGCCACATCCGGACTTGCAAAAATGTACCTTATGAATATGGAAATACAGTCATTGGACATGACTCCTACCGGCTATCAGTATATTGTGACCAAGAGCCGCAACGGCAGCTACGAATCGTTCCGTTCCATAATCAAGCAGGAGGGGCAGGGATGGAGCGAGCATGCCGCAGTCATCACAAATGAAACTGATGTGCACGGCAACTGGACTGTCAGGGAAATGCGTAAGACAGACGGTGACGGCCATCCTGCAGTCTTTGCTACAATCAGCCGCGAAATCTCCTACTGAATCGAAAGAATGATTAGTTTTGCGGCCTGAATAAAAGAAGTCAAGATATGAACAGGCTGTCAGAAATCTTTCGTGAGAAATCCCATTATAAGGCCCTGTTCCTTTCCTTGCTGTTGTCGGCTATAGGATTCGGACTGTATAAGGGCGTCATAGACAACTATATGGCCGAGGTGGTGCGCATGCAGGAGTTTGACCGTGGCCTGACGGAGTTCTTCCGCGAACTGCCGGGGCTCATGCTTGTACTCATACTTGCCCTGTTCTACCGGTCATCGGCTGAGCGCATGTATAAGATAGGTATGGTGATAATGGTCATAGGCATGACCATGCAGGCATTCATCACTCCTGCCAAGATGCTTGTAATCCTTGCCATATTCATCTATTCCACAGGAGAACATATTCAGCTCGGCATGAAAAACACCCTTTCGCTTGAGTATTCCAAAGAGGGCAGGGGCGGTCAGGCTCTGGGGTACCAGAATTCCATCTATCAGATAGGCAATCTGTTGGGGTATGCTGCGGTAATTGTCGCCTTTGCCATAGTGCAGAGTACATCACTGTTCTCGCCAACCTTTATGGTGGCGGCCGGGTTCATGCTTCTGGCAATGCTTGTCAGTCTGAAACTGTCCGGCCAAAGCAGGACCGACCCGAACAGAAGCCGTTTCTACTTCCGCAGGAAATTCTCCAAATATTACATGCTCGAAGTGTTCTACGGAGCCCGCAAACAGGTGTTCTTTACATTCGGACCATACGTGCTGATTCTTTTCTATGGGGCCGATGCCGGCACAGTCAGTCTGCTGTTCGCCATTTCCGCAATTGCATGTTTCATACTTGCTCCGCTTGTTGGTAAACTCATTGACCGTGTAGGCTACAAACCGGTCATGATAGGCGATACGCTTATTCTTGTCATAGTATGTTTCTTCTATGGCTTTGCACACCACCTGTTCCCAATGCACGCGGCAATGATCGTATGCTGCGTGAATTATGTTCTTGATTCGGTGATTTCCCTCGCATCAATGGCATCGAACGTATACGTGCAGGACATTTCGGACAGTCCTGAAGAAATGCGTGCCACCATATCGACCGGCATCTCGGTCAATCACTTCATTACCATCTTCATAGCTCTGCTTGGCGGATGGATATGGAAGGTCTTGGGAATAGAGACACTGTTCCTGGTTTCAGCCTTCCTGGGCCTGTGCAACAGTGCATATGCCGCTACAATCAAGCCGCGGACACGGTGAAGTGACTGCTACTGATTTCCATGATGGCTACATTGGTCAAAAAAAACAGCTCCCCACCGGATCAGGTGGGGAACTGCCAATTGATATGCTGTTGTCAGTTTATTCCGGCAGAAGGGCAGGGGTGACCTTCCATGAACGGGCCTTGCCTACCTTGAATGTGGCAGTGCCGCGGATATCCTGGACCGATGCGCCTACACGTGCGGTATATTGACCGGCTGCTGTCTCCCATGCGCTGGTCTGGTCATTGAATGATGCCAGTTCGTATGCGCTTATCTTCATTGTCAGAGTCTGTGACTGACCGGGTTCAAGCATGCCTGTCTTGGCAAAGGTCTTGAGTTCGCAAGCCGGTTTCTCCAGACCTCCGGCAGGTGCCGATATATAGACCTGAACTGCTTCCTTTCCGGCAACATTGCCTGTGTTCTTTACTGAAACTGATACGGTTACGTTGCCATCGCCTGATACCTTGACACTTGGCTTTCCGTACTGGAAGGTGGTGTAGCTCAGTCCGAATCCGAACGGGTAGGAGACTTCGACGTTCTTTGTGTTGAAGTAGCGGTAACCGACCATCAGACCCTCGGCATAGTCGGTGTAGTCCTGATTCTTTACCTTGGCCGGCTGCGCATTGGCTCCACCGAAACCGCCGAATCCTCCGCGTGAAGCGTTACGTGAAGCTTGCTGCTGCGGCTTGTAGTAGGGGAAGTTGGATGATGAAGGTATGTCAAGGTAATTGAGCGGGAATGTCATTGACAGTTTGCCCGACGGGTTGGATTTGCCCAGCAGGATGTCCGATACGCTGTTGCCAACTTCCTGTCCTGGAGTCCATGCAAGCAGGATTGCATCGGGCTGGCTCTTCCATGATGCGGTTTCAATGACACCGCCAATGTTAAGCACTACGATGACCTTCTTGCCGGCCTTGTGGTAGGCCAGACAGGTGTTGGCAATGAGGTCGCGTTCGTTCTTGGTAAGTTCGAAATCGTCTTCGAGCAGACGGTCATCGCCTTCACCTGCGTTGCGGCCAATGACTATGATGGCGGCATCGTTACGGTTGACAGAGGCGTTGATGACTTCACTGCGCATGGCCATTTCCGGCATCACGCCATCACCTCCGAATGCTGCTCCGCGCAGGAATGATGCTCCTGCGTTTTCAGCGTTCTGGTAGTCACGGTATGTGGCGTAGATATTGCAGATGGTCTGGTCAAGCTGGAATCCGCCTTCCTGAAGACCTTCGTTGATATGGCGGATATACGGCTTGTTGACATTGCCTGAGCCTGTTCCGCCTGCAATTGACTTATATGCGTTCAGTCCGAACAGGGCCACTTTCGGGGCCTGTGCGAACGGGAGGGCATCGGATTCGTTCTTGAGCAGGACCATACCTTCGGCAGCTGCCTTGCGGACAAGTTCGGCGTGAGCCTTCAGGTCGGGTGCATCGGAATACTTGTAGCCCTTGAAACGTGGGGTCTTGACAATCATTTCAAGAATGCGGTGTACGTTGCGGTCAAGATCAGCTTCGTCAAGAGTGCCGTTCTGGACTGCTTCAATTATACGCTGGGTTTCAGTGGCGTTACCCGGTTCCATGAGGTCGTTACCGGCCTGTACGGCCTTGACGGTGCCTTCCTTGTTCCCCCAGTCGGTCATTACCATACCCTTGAAACCCCATTCGTCGCGAAGAATTGTGGTCAGAAGGTCGTGACTCTGCTGCGTGTAGTTGCCGTTCACCTTATTGTACGAAGACATGATGGTCCATGGCTGCGCTTCACGTACCGCAATCTCGAAGTTCTTCAGATAGAGTTCACGTGCGGCACGGACACCGACACGGGCATCGTTCTCCATTCTGTTGATTTCCTGATTGTTGAATGCAAAATGTTTGACTGAAACTCCAACTCCGTTGCTCTGTACGCCACGAACGTAGGCGGCACTTATCTTGCCGCTCAGGAACGGGTCTTCAGAGAAATACTCGAAGTTGCGTCCGCACAGCGGGTTGCGGTGCAGGTTCATGCCCGGAGCCAGCAGCACGTCAGTTCCGTATTCCAAAACTTCGTTGCCCATTGCAGTGGTAAGTTCTTCAACCAGAGGAACGTTCCATGTGCAGGCCATGACTGTTCCGACAGGGAATCCGGTGCAGTAGTAGGTCTTGTCTGTTCCCCTGCGGGTAGGATCAATGCGCAGTCCTGCAGGGCCATCGGCCAGAACTGCCTGTGTGATTCCCAAACGTGGAATTGGCTGGGTGTTTCCGGCTGCTCCGGCTACGAGTGCCGATCCGGACCATCCCATACCGACAGCGAGTGTAGCCTTCTCCTGAAGTGTCATCTCATTGACAATCTGGTCAATGTTGTCGGCTGTCAGTTTTGGCTGTGCAAAAGCCGATGTGAATGCTATCGCAGACAGACCGGTAAGTGTCAGTAACTTTCTCATTGCTAATTAGTTGTAGGTTTATTATTGGTGAATTCTCAATATGTGTGTATGCTCATGCCCTGAGCCGATGGGAGCCAGTTGATGCCCCACCAGCAAATCTGCAGGCAAAGGAATGCGAAAATCAGCATGTACAGTGTGGTTCTTGTTCCTGAACTGTGTCTGCGCATGTGAAGATATAGAAAATATGCAAGCCATGTAATGAAGGCCCAGGTTTCTTTGGGGTCCCATGACCAGAAGCTGCCCCAGGCCTGACTGGCCCAGATTGCTCCAAGAAGCATGCCGATGGTCAGGAAAGACAGACCCGTACTGACCAGATTGTCACATATGAGCATTTCCTTGCTTTCTGCTGTACGTTTTCTGACAAGCAGGCAGATGGCCATCAGAGTGACCGCACCGAACATGGCGTATGCGAACATGTAGACAATCACATGAGGGGCGAACCATGGACTCTGGAGCGCCGGCATGAGTGTACGGTCGTGTATTTCCGGTTTGAGCAGGTTGACCATAATGAACACGGTTGCCATCAGGGCACTGAAACTCATTATCCATTTGTAGCGCCATCGCCAGTATACCAGAATTCCCACTGATGGCATGAAGAATGAATACCACAGACGTGTTTCACCCATAGTGCGGAGTGGGGGACGCTCAAGGCTTATCCATAGACATAGAATGAAAGTGAAGAATATGGCCAGACCGGCAGCTGCAAGGGCAAAGGTCAATCTGCGTCTGTCCTTGAAAGACATTACAGCCGCCAGAATCCACGCTGTCAGAGCCGGCAGTGCAAAGCAGGGAAACAGTGTCCAGTCCATATTCATACGGCAGTCTCCTTTCTTTTTGACGTTTGGACGAACAGGGCTATGGCTCCTGCAAACATGATCAGTATTCCTGTAAGAAACAGTCCATGCCAGGGATTGCAGACGATTTCAAATGTCGATGTTGCATGCTCCGGGTCTGAACCGGTATCGTAACCATACTGATATACACGCCAATGGCCTATTCTTGCTGGGTGGTTTACACTTATACTGTAAGTACCGTCCTGTTTGCCTGATTTACTGATGCCGACTGTGGAAACGAACTTTTTCGGAATCTGATTTAAACGGTCATAATCATCGGATTCATAGAATGTTACATCGAAATCCTTAAGCTCTATGGTGAAGGGAATGGCATGTGGTTGTCCTACAGGGTCAATGACCTGACTTGATGATTCTCCGTCTTTGAGGGTAAGTCGGTAATGTCTGTTCTGTGGAGTGCCAAGTGCTCCTGCAAGAAGGGCTACAAACAGTCCAAAATGATTCAGAAGGAATGGTATGCGCTTGATTTTCAATGGGATACAGACTCTGATAAGCGCCATTCCCAAAGCTGTGAGAAGCCAAAGGAAAATCAGCACGAAAGACCAGTTGGTACGCATGTCGTGCAGACCTGGAAAATGCAGGTATGCCGGCATGTCTTCAAAGCCAATAGGTAGAGGTTGCTGGCGTATCAGCCCCATTATGAGCACCATGACAAGAGTCCAGGCTATG
This sequence comes from Bacteroidaceae bacterium, assembly GCA_045640065.1. Classification (GTDB taxonomy): domain Bacteria; phylum Bacteroidota; class Bacteroidia; order Bacteroidales; family Bacteroidaceae; genus Colenecus. The sequence continues at coordinate 40,819 of JAZUEH010000118.1, read as the reverse complement.
GAAGCCGATGCTGCACGCGCGCTGCTCAACCATATTACTGCAGAACTGTTTCCGAATATGCGGTATGTAGTGAACAGTATTGCCGGAAAAACGGCCAGCAGGATGAAATTGACCGGGGTATCAAGTGCCTGCCATCTGACAGGTCCTATCAGAAGCTGCAATATCACTCCCGCAAGCGTCAGGGAGACGCCTGTAATCAGTCCGGGACGTGATATGAGCTTTTCTGTCATTTTGAAAGATGTCCTCCAATGCGCGACATGAGTTGGGAACCTATGGCATTGCCGGCAATCCAGATTAGCAGGTTGGGGTGGAAGAAACGTCCGGCCATTGCCATGTAACCATAGTTGGCAATGCAGTGGTCAAAACCGCACAGGATGAATATCATTACAGGCATGAGAACTGCAATGGCCTTGCTGGTCTTGCGCCATCCGTCAACGGCAAGGAACATCATCACACCGCATCCTATTGCGCGCAGAAGTGCCGCATACCAGGGCTCGCTGAATTTGGCGTCAGCAAGTGCTTCCGTATCAAGTGCAAGTCCTGAAAAGCGTGCAAATGCCCAACATAACAGTCCGATGGCGAACAGGTTACCTGCAATGGCGACAGCAAGGTCACGTACCTGAAGCCAGGAATTGGCATAACCTACCATACCGGTAAACAGCTTCTTCTGCTGAATGACAACGGTCAGCAGGCCGAATCCGAACAGGAACGAGCCAATGGTATGATCAGGTACAATGATATATACTATGCAGCCGAATCCTATCATGAGTCCGGCGAATATGGAATCAAGAATGAGTCTTTTCATAAGGTTCAGCGAAATTAATCATTATCGTCCAATATATTATAGAAGATCCAACAGTTCTTTTACATCTTCAGGGCGTGTGGCCCAGCTTGTGACGAAACGGACCTGGGATTCTTCCTTTCCCGGAGCTCCCCAGTTTTCAAAACTTGCATGTTCACGCAAATGCTCAATGACGCTGTTGGGTAGGACAAAGAACTGCTGATTGGTGGGGGAGTCGATGAATGGCCTGTAGCCGTGCTCGATGAATCCTTTCTTCAATTCCATTGCAAGACTGACCGCATGGCGTGAAATTTCCAGATAGAGCGGCTGACCGTTTTCCTGTGGAGTGAACAGAGTCTCGAATTGAACACCAAGAAGACGTCCTTTAGCAAGAAGGGCCCCATGACGTTTTACAGTCTGTGGAAAGAAATTCTTCAAAAGTCCCTTGCGGGCAACGACGCATTCGCCGAACAGCAGACCCACTTTGGTTCCGCCAATGTAGAATACATCACACAGTTTTGGAAGTTCGGCAATACTGATGTCGCATGAGTCCGATGTCAAACCGTATCCAAGACGTGCACCATCTATGAAAAGCGGGATTCCAGCATCCTTGCAGACTGAATGAATCTGCTCCAATTCGCTTTTTGAGTACAATGTTCCGTATTCTGTAGGGTAACTTATGTACAACATGCCAGGTGGAACCATGTGTGTGTACGTATCATCGGAATAAAAGCTGTCAATCAATGATTTAAGTTCAAAAGCATTGATTTTTCCGCTGTGCGAAGGGAGTGTGATGATTTTGTGGCCCCACCCTTCGACGGCTCCTGCCTCGTGAACGTTGATGTGTCCGGTTTCTGCTGACAGCACAGCTTCGTTTCTGCACAGTATGGCATCGATAACTGTACTGTTGGTCTGTGTACCTCCAACCAGGAAGTGAACATCAAGGGTCTCGTCTCCTAAACTATGACGAATCAGTTGTCTTGCGTGTTCGCAAAATCCGTCACTTCCATATCCTGTGGTCTGTTCAAGATTCGTTTCCATAAGACGCTGCATGACCATAGGGTGGGCGCCTTCCATGTAGTCAGTGTCAAAATGTATCATTATTCAAATATGAACAAGTCCCGGCATGGAATCATGTCGGGACTATGAATAATACTGATTGTTGAAAGATCAGTTCTGAGCTTCAGCCTCCTTGATCATGTTCTCGTTAGCGGTGATGTAAATCTCAACGCGACGGTTCTGTGCGCGACCTTCTTCGGTGTCATTGTCAGCAACCGGCATGGTGAATGACATACCCTTTGAAGTGATACGCTCCTTGGCGATACCGGCTTTGGTCAGATAACTTGCCACTTCTTCAGCACGCTTTGTCGAAACTTTGGTGTTTGCCTCTTCTGTGCCAACGTTGTCTGTGTGTCCGTATACAGTGATGTCGGTTTCTGTCATGTCAGACATGGTCTCTGCAAACTTGTCAAGTGACTTTTTCGACTCGCTGCTGAGCTTTGAACTGTTGAAACCGAAAAGAATACCGCTGTCAAATGTAACTTTGATGCCCTCAAGACCATTAACGTCTGTAATCTTTTCAATCTGAGCTGCTTCCAGAGCTGCGAGCTCTTCAGCTTTCTTGTCCATCTTGTGGCCGATGACTGCACCTGCGCCACCACCTACTGCACCTCCGATAGCAGCTCCAATAGCTGCACTTTCTGCATCATTTCCAATAAGGAGACCGATTCCTGCTCCGAGAGCTGCACCGGCACCGCTGCCGAGGAGTGTTCCGTTGGTTGTTTTGGTCCATGATGAGCAACTTGCAAGTACAAGAGTTGCAGAAAGGCAGATAGCAATGATCTTTTTCATTTTTTTTGTTGATTTATTGGTTGAATAATATATTGTCCTTCTTACAGCATGCAAATATCGTTTTATTTCTTTAAAAATTTTTCTTTTTGCAATTGAAAATGACATTAATAATTACTTGTATTAATTTTGTGGAGAATTTGATACAAATAATAAACATGCAGGATACAAAAAAATGACAGGGATGATACGGAATGTAAAATTTGGACTGGTCTTTTTTTCGCTCATTCTGCCGTTTGTATTCCAACAGCCGGTAATGGCCATTACCTCAAGATCGTATACTCTTGAGAAGGGGCTTACCAATACAAGAATCAGTGCACTATACCAGGACAGCCGTCTGAATGTGTGGATTTCAACTGAAAACGGACTGAACAGGTTTGATGGTCTCAGAATCAACGGGTATCACCATATGGCTGAGAACGAAAAATCACTGGTCGATGATCAATGCCGTTTCGTATTTGAAAGTAGTGATCGAATTGTATTTGTAGCCACCGAATCCGGGATACAGACCTATAGTTATGATTTTGACTGCTTTGAGAATGTACCCATGATCAGATTGACCGGTGATACAGCCCATGTCCCTGTCATATGTATGATTGAGTTGCCTGATGGTTTGCTGGTTGCGAGTACACGTGGGAACGGAGTCTATCATTTCGTGAACGGTGAATTCCGCGAATCTTTGCAGTTCCAGCTTCCTCGTGGGACGGAATACATGCTTTCTGACAGTAAGGGACGTATTTGGCTCAGTGATGAAAATGGCGACATATATCTCGGAAGCCGATGCGTAGGACATGTGCCATCGGTTACAAATATTGTAGAGAGTCAATTGGGAAATGTGTATATCGGCAGTACATCAGACGGCGTTTTCAGATTTGAAGAACAGTCCTGCTCATTGAAACAGGTTGTCAGGGGTGATTATCTTCTGTTTGCTGTCAAATCCTGCAATGACGGGCATCTTATTCTCTGTACAGACGGTAATGGAGTAAGGCTGTATGATGAGGAAACGACAAAAACCTCAAGACTCTCGTATTTCGTCTCCAGGTATCATTTCAGTGAATCTTCAGTCCGTGATGCCATGTATGACTGTTACGGCAACCTATGGCTGGGTGTCTGTTGGAGAGGTATTGAGGTCTTGGCGGGCAATTATGTGAGCGGTGGCGGTTCGGAAGAATTGTGGACACCGGTCTCTGGACTCGGTATGAATGCTGTCACTGCAATGAAAGCCGACACTAACAGATATGGAAAAGGATTCTGGACCGGTGTGGCACACTATGGCATTTATTGGGTTGATGAGTCCGGTAAAAGAGGAGTGCATTATGACAGTGATGATGTTCATGGGATGCCGCGGACGGTATTGTCCATATTGCCTGAAGGTAACAACCGCATTTGGCTTGGTACCCAAACGGAAGGTGCCTTGTTATTTGATGAGACAAAAAAGGAAATTGTCAGTCTGTCGGCTGTTTCCGGTCAGAAAACGACAGAAATGAAGGCGGTGAATGATATATTAAAGGACAGATACTCAAGGGTGTGGTTTGCCACATATGGCAGTGGCCTTTATTGCCTTGACGCATCTTCCGGCAATAATTCCCTTAAACGTTACACTGCCAATTCATATGAACAGTATGGTGTTCTGGAAAACATGTATCTCAACTGCATGGCTGTCAGTGATGATTGCATCTATGTGGGTACGGCAAATGGGCTTGAGTCGTTTGTCATGGACAACGGGGAACTGTCACCTATAGGAAAAATACTTGAGGGAATTTCTGTTTATGAGGTTGCGCTTTCCGGGACAGATCATCTCTTGGCCGGTACCTCAAATGGACTGTTTGTTATTGATATTGAAGGTTCGACTCCAGAAATGGAAAAACACTATTCTGTTGAAGATGGGCTAGTTGACAATCATGTCAGTACTGTAGAAACTGATGCCGATGGTGTTATATGGGTGGGAACCGACAAGGGTATTTCAAGAATCGATGCAGAAACCCAAATGATTACGAACTATTCTGTTGCTGAGGGATTGCCGGCTGATGAGATTTCAGCAAGGTCCAGCGTTTTTACAGGTGGACGTCTCTTCTTCGGGCATACGAATGGCGTCGTTGATTTCATAGGCAATGACATTCCTATACAGGCAGTTGGAAACAGCCTGCCCGGAGATATCCGAGTGGCAAATCTGCTGCTTAATGGCAAGCCGGTAAATTCCATCAATGGCGGTTCGTCGCATTTTGAAAACAGATGGGTTCCTGAATCTGACCTTGTACGTCTGTCGTATGGAGACAGATCGTTCAGCCTTGAACTGACAACTATGAACGCATGTCTGAACTATATACATTATTCATATAGAATTGACGGTGGTGACTGGATTCCGCTTCTTGAAAAGCAGCAATCTGTGAACGTAAGCAATTTGGGCGTCGGACGTCACACGATTGACATAGTATCAAAGGAATGTGCTGGAATGTTTACATTGAATGTTAAAGCTTTCAGACCATGGTACGTGTCATTTGTCGCTATCGGCTGTTATCTGTTGGTTATGGTAATTTCACTTCTGCTGGCATATGAAAACAGGAGACAGAAGGATGAGGCAATGAAAGCAAGCGAACAGCTTAAGCATGAAGTGGAGCTGGTACGCAACATGAAGCGCGTGGATGAACTTAATATTGATTCTCCTGATGATCAGTTCATGCAGCGTGTCATGAGGATTATAAACGAGAATATGTCAAACAGTGAAATGAATGTGGAATTTCTGGCAGAGAAGATAGGGATAAGTCGTGCTCATTTTTATCGCAAGCTGAAATCAATTACAAATCTTTCTCCTGTCGATTTCCTTAAGAATATACGTCTGACGGAAGCTGCACGCCTTCTTGTTGAAAAGAACTGTGACGTGCAAAGCACAAGTCAGGCTACAGGTTTCAAGTCAGTTTCAGCCTTCTCAACCGCTTTCAAACATTTCTATGATATGACCCCATCTCAGTTCATTAAACTTAAAAGAAGTGGAAATGGTGCAGCGGTGAAATCTTGATTTTAATATTTGAATCGTGATATTTTACAAAATGTTGCACGTTTTATTATGACAACATTTTGTAATAATTGTAATACTCTGTTTTTTTCAATGGTATGGCAATTAGGCTTTCTTTGCAACTGACAAGAGACCTTTATTGGTGTGGTTTCATGTCTGGTCATTAATCAAAATGACTGTAAAGTGTTTAGTTGTAAGTAATCCGCTTTGGAGTCTGCCGGTCCCGGTAAGCCGACTGTTTCCAAAGCGGATTTTTATTCTGTGATGTCTGAAGAAGGGTTCAGAACAGTCACTTGTTTACAACCTGAACTGCAAAGAAATCAAGGAAGTATGGCCAGTTCGGAGTTGCTTCATGGCCTCCGTGGTGCTGGCGATAGGCAAGCGGACCGTCCATGAGTCCGAAATCAACACCGGGGAACAGGTCTGTGCCAAGACCCGGCTTACCGAACAGCTCGTAAACGGGACTTGCCTTATAGGCTGAAATGAACGAACCGACCACATCCTGCCACTTGTCACCTTCAAATGTTCCTGTCGAAATGAAACAGGCTCGTGGGGCACAGAGTGCTATGAGTTCATGCTGGTCAACTGGAAGGTCGTCTTCGGTAAGAGGATCTGCACCATATTTGATAAGGTTGCCGCATACCCAGTGGTATTCTTCGCTTGATACTATATTGCCGATGCTCTCACCGCAGTCACGTCTCCATCCTGCTGCGCCGCACTTGCCTGACGAGGCAATGAAACCGGCTGCGATTCTGGGTTCAAATGCCATTGCGACCAGAGCGGCCTTGCCATAGCGTGAAACTCCCTCAATTGCAGTCTTGGTTGCATCGAATTCCGGACATTTCTCAAAATAGTCAAGCAGACGGGAAACACCCCAGCCCCAGGCACGAAGTGAACCCCAGTCGGTCGGCTTGCGGAATTCTCCCTTATTGCAGAGTCCTATGATTCCGTTGGTCAGACCGGAGCCGGCATCGGCCTGTATTGATGAAGGGTTGATTGAACAGGCGGCCCAACCGCGTTCTACCACCTGCTGTTGCCAGGACACTGCATTGCCACGGCTTGCAGTAGGATCGCCGGCGCCAAAACCGAACTCCATTATGACAGGAACATTCCTGCTGCCTTTGGGCCATACGACGTTGGCTTGTATTTCAACGGTTATGGCAGGATACATTGAGTTGTCGACAGTACCGGTAAGGTAGCGGACCACTACGGGAGTGCCCTTGAAATCCTTTTCCTCTTCTTTGGTCACTGTCCATGTGACACCTGGGACATTATCAGGGATACGGCCGTATACATTGTCTTCAAACAGTCTGACAAGTTCCGGGCGGCGTACCTTATTCCACATTTTCGCATTTTTCACCTTCTTGCCGTCAAGCGTTGTAAGGGCATCGGGATAAAACGGATAGGGGTTTGCCGTCAGTTCATTGTAGTTCGGGTGCTTAGACTCGTCCTTGCTGTTTGGCTGACGACCCTCGCGAGGGGCTTCTATGCCAAGCTGTTCAAGCATGTTGCTGTAATCGGCTTCTGCAATACGGCGCAGGCTGTCACGTGATGCGCTGTTGCCTCCCATCATGAAAAACTGTGCATTGGAATTCAGACTTAATGCCAGTCCGAAAGCGGTTGCGATTAATAGTTTCGTTGTTCTATTCATACTGATTCCATGTTTTTTTCTCTTTTACAAACATACAGCAAATGTCCAAATCATCCAAACAAAAGAGTTTTTTATATCTTTGCACGCAAATGACAAACACCTTATAATATATGGAGAAAAACATTGAAATGAACCCGAATCTGCTGGTGCGTTTTCTGGGGAAACCGGCAAAGGAATTTACCTGTAGTGACATTGTGCGTTACTGCAAGGAGAACGCAGTCGAGTTTGTCAATTTCCACTATTGTGGTTGGGATGGCAAACTGAAGACCCTGAATTTCGTTATCGGAAGTCAGGAACATCTGGAAAACATTCTGTCAGCAGGTGAGCGTGTTGATGGCTCAAGCCTGTTTCCTTTCATCGAGGCCGGCAAGAGTGATCTGTATGTACTTCCGCGATATTCGACAGCTTTTGTCAATCCGTTCTCAGAAGTGCCGTCAATAGATTTGCTCTGTTCATTCTTTGATCGCGAGGGCAACATGTTCGAAAGCAGTCCTCAGTACATTCTCCATAAGGCACACAATGCTTTCAAGCAGTCAACCGGCCTTGAAATGCAGGCAATGGGCGAACTGGAGTATTATGTCATTTCTAATTCCGACCCTCTGTATCTTACACCTGATCAGAAAGGTTATCATGAGAGCGCTCCTTTCTGCAAGTTTGCCGATTTCCGTATTGAGGCCATGAAGATAATTGCCCAGTGTGGCGGACTTATCAAGTACGGACATTCAGAAGTGGGTAATTTCACTCAGGACGGGAAGATATTTGAACAGAATGAGATTGAATTCCTTCCTACCGACATTGAGGATGCTGCAGACCAGCTTGTCATAGCAAAATGGGCAATGCGTCAGCTTGCATACCAATATGGCGTTTCGTTGACATTCGCTCCCAAAATCACTGTCGGAAAGGCCGGTTCCGGCATGCATGTCCACTGCAAGTTCACCCGTGACGGCAAGTCTGTCATGACATGTGGCGGAGAACTGACCGATGAATGCCGTAAGGCCATTGCCGGATACATGGATGCCGGTACATCCCTTCCTGCATTCGGCAATCCGCATCCGCTGTCATTCATGCGTCTGGTTCCTCATCAGGAGGCACCGACATCACTCTGCTGGTCGTTCTCCAACCGCAGCGCTCTGGTGCGTGTTCCACTGGGCTGGCTGAAACCAATGAACATGGCATCGGTCTGCAATCCTCAGGACAAGGAAATAGCCGGAAACCGCGACTTCAGTGACAAGCAGACTTTCGAATGGCGTGCATCTGACGGCTTTGCCGATACATATCTGCTTATGGCCGCTCTTTGCTGTGCCGCCCGTCACGGTTTTGAAATGCCTGATGCTCTGGAGATTGCTGAAAGGACATTCGTCGGTCTTGGAGTCAATATCCATGACGAGAAGAACCGTAAGGTGCAGGAGTCGCTCGAGCAGCTTCCGGGCTGCTGTGTCGAAGCTGCTCAGGAACTGGCCAAGGATCGTGAAATATACACTTCCAAGGGCGTGTTCTCCGAGAATATTGTCGACTATATGATAAAGTATCTTACGGCATTTGACGACAGTACACTTCGTCAGTCACTTGATGCCGAAGGTCTGATGAAACTGGTTCAGGACAACATTGACCGTGGATAATCCGGTCTGAAAAAGAAACTGATATCGGGGCGGCTTGATGATCAGGCCGCCCCGATTCGTCATATTGACAGAATCTCCCTGATCAGCGGAATGACGGCGGCCTTCAAAGACTTGTCGTTGAGACGATGTTCACCTTCGAAACGCCTGGCGTTGGGATAGTGCTTTTTGAACAGGTCATAACAGTTGACTGTCGTATCATTGGTGCCGAAAAGTCCCCATGTGTTCTCCTTGTCAAAATCTGTCATGCCCTTGAACTGCTGCCGTTCCATCTGGTTGAAGTTCTTGACAATCTGTCCTGTAATCAGGAAATCCTTTTCTCCGTCCTTGCGTCCGTTCTGGAAGGGATATCGTTTGCCAGCCTTCATCACCTTTGACATGGTTGACATGTTGAATGCGGGATTGACCAGAATTTTCTTGAACCCGAACATCTGCTGGGCATACATTCCACCCATGGAAGTCCCAACTATGAGATCGGGCTGCTGTTCCCTGACGAATCCAGTCAGATAGGGCAGGGCCACTTGTGGATCGACAGGAATATCGGGTGCTATGATTTCATGTTCGGGGAGATGGTGTCTGAGACTTTCAACCGTTCCGCTTGCACCAGATGAACCGAATCCGTGGAAATATACAATTTTCATGATTCCGTGAATTATGCTTTCCTATTAAGTATATTGCAAAAGTAGTTTTTTCTTTTCAAATGACTAACTTTGGGCCATGTTGCTTAAAAAAGTACAGGAATTCATTGCAAAAGGGAATCTGCTGAAGCAGGGAGACAAAGTGATAGTCGGTGTCAGTGGCGGTGCCGATAGCACAGCTCTTCTGAAAATATTGAATGACATTGGTTATCAGTGCTTTGCAGTTCACTGCAATTTTCATCTGAGAGGCAGCGAAAGCGACCGAGATGAGCAGTTCGTGGCTGGTCTTTGCAAGGATATGGGCATTGGACTTGAAATCTGTTCATACGATACGGTATCCTATGCCCGTGAACACCATGTTTCAATTGAGATGGCTGCACGGGAATTGAGATATGCAGACTTCGAGCGTATACGTGAACAGACTGGCGCAAGTGCAATCTGTATAGCGCATCATCGCGATGATTCGGTTGAAACTCTCCTTCTGAATCTGATGCGTGGGACCGGGATACGCGGTCTTTGCGGTATCAGACCCAGAAACGGATTCATTGTACGTCCTCTGCTTTGTGCATCACGCGATGAAATTGAAGAATATCTCAAGGAATCAGGTCAGCAGTATGTAACAGACAGCACAAACCTTGAAACGGACTATACAAGGAATAAGATCCGTCTTCAGTTGCTGCCAATAATGCGACAGATCAATCCTAATGTCGACGAGGCCATTGATCGTACATCGGACCATCTGAGTCAGGCACTGGACATGTATCTTGAACAGGTGGAACATGAAAGGAACAAGGTCTGTCGTGAATGTGAGAACGGCTATGACATTGACATAATCCACATCAGTCCGAATTTCCGGACCGTTCTGTTTGAGATTCTCTCTCCGTTCGGCTTTTCCGAAAAACAGATTGGACAGATATTGGAGACAGCCGTGAACGGTGATCCTGGAAGCCGATATACAGCAGGGAAATGGGTCCTGTTCAGGGATCGTGACAGTCTGCTGTTAAGAGAGGCATCATCGGTAACCAATGATTTTTTTCTTGAAATTACTCCAGTTGAAGGACATGAGGTCAAGTTGCCTGACGGAAGCTCTCTGGCTTTTTCCTTTGCACCGGCCGGTGCTCCCATATCACATGCATCAAATGTGGCTACCCTTGATGCGGGTCTTGTCGGCAACCATCTGACCATTAGAGCTGTACGTCAGGGAGACAGTTTCCATCCTTTTGGAATGAAAGGCCGCAGGCTTCTCAGCGATTTCATGACAGATCTCAAGTTCAACCCTGTCCAGAAAAGTTCCCAACTTGTTCTGACGGGGCAAAATGATATCCTGTGGGTAGTCGGCCGTAGGACTGACAACAGGTATAGGGTATCGGAACGGACTCAAAGACAACTTGTCATAACATTGATACATCATTAAGAATATGAAGAGAGTATTTACCATTATCTGCAGCCTGATTGTCTGCAGCGGAGTCTTTTCACAGGAATCTCTCAAAGACGCTTATTCCGGGGCTTTCAAAATGGGATGTGCCGTCAACTCCCAGATTGTCAGCGGTAGGGATGCAAGGTCTCAGAGTCTGATACTGAAGCAGTTCAATGCCATTTCTCCCGAAAATGACATGAAGGCCGAGGTGTTGCATCCAAGACCTGACGTATGGAATTTCCGTGCTGCCGACGAGTATGTGAAATTTGCCGCAGACAATGGCCTGTGGGCACTGGGTCACACTCTTGTTTGGCACAATCAGACTCCTGATTTCTTTTTCCAGAATCCTGATGGCAGTGCCAGGACACATGATGAAATGGTCGAGACAATGCGCAGTTATATAGAAAAGGTGGCAGGTCATTTCAGTGGAAAAGTCAACGCTTGGGATGTCGTCAATGAGATTATTGACAACGATGGTTCATACCGTAAGACGGCATGGGTGAACGCCTTCAACGGCGATGGTGATGAAGTTGTGCGTCTTGCATTCCAGTTCGCAGCGCAATATGATCCCAAAGCAGAACTGTATTACAATGATTTCAATGCCTGGCGACCGTCAAAACGCGATGGAATAATGCGTATGGTCCGTATGCTTCAGAAAAACGGAATCCGTATTGACGGTATAGGAATACAGGCACACTGGGGCTTGAATTTTCCGAAGAACGAATATATTACGGCAGCAATTGATTCATTCTCGACTCTCGGCGTGAAGGTGATGATTACTGAGCTTGATGTTGATGTTCTGCCTCTTACAAAGGAAGGGCAGGTCATTGGCAAGTCTCTTCAGGATCCGTTGTATCAGTTGGAGGAATTCGAGGAATTCCTGGACCCGTACAAGCATGGCCTTCCTGAAGATGTGGAGCGTCAGCTTGCTGACCGCTATCGTGAACTTATGCAGATTTTCTACGAACGTCGCGATAAGATTGACCGTGTGACCATTTGGGGACTGCATGACGGTATGTCATGGAAAAACGGTTACCCGATTCCGAACAGAACGAATTATCCGCTTCTCTTTAATCGTGACCTCTCACCTAAACCGGCATTTGATGCCGTGTTGTCCATTCCCAAGTGACACTACAGGCCGATGATAAACAGGTGTTATCTTGAAATCACCAATGTCTGCAATCTGGACTGCGTCTTCTGCCCCGGACATGATAGGGAACCGCGTGAACTGACGTCCAGTGAGTTTGAACAGCTTACTGACAAGCTTGAGGGTAGGGTGAAGTTCCTTTATTTCCACCTCATGGGCGAACCGTGTATGCACAGTCAGTTGCCGGATTTCGTGGCATCGGCCCGCAGGAAGGGATTCATTCCGGTGATTACCACGAATGGGACCATGTTGAACACAGAGCTGCTTGACAGTCTGCCTTATAAAATCAACATTTCCCTTCATGCGTTTGAAGGCAATGACGGTGACAATCCCGGCCGGTATATGGAGAGTGTGATGGATTTTTCGCTCAAAGCGGCAGACAGAGGCTGTATTGTAGTTCTCAGACTCTGGAACCGTGGGGGATATGATACGAAGAATGACACTATTCTCAACATTATCGAACATTATGTCCCCAAACCATGGCAGGATAACAGAAACGGATTCGGACTTGCCGGAAATCTCTATCTTGAATATGACAGCATGTTCTCATGGCCTGACAGCCCTGACAGCGGACAATATGGTTCGGATATGTTCTGCTATGCCTTGAGAAACCAGATAGGCGTTCTCAGCGATGGTACAGTGGTTCCCTGCTGTCTTGATCATAACGGGAACATGGCATTGGGAAACCTGTTCGTGCAGAGTCTGGAAGATATACTGGACAGCGGGCGTGCAAGACGCATCTTTGAAGGGTTTTCAGCGCATAAGGCCGTTGAAAACATGTGCAGCACATGCGGTTATGCTGCGGTGACAAAACGGCACCGCATGGACTGACACTGTGCAATGATGATCAGATGACTTTGATGAAATCCTCAAGATTCCTGTACTTGAGGTGGCGGTCGGACGGCTTGCAGTTGTCTGTGGGATAGCCCAATGGCAGAATTGCTACAGGATGCTCGTTTGCCGGAAGGCCGAATGCCGATGCCACTGCTGCTGGCGGGAATGCTCCAATCCAGCAGGAACCGATGCCCAGTTCCCATGCCTGCAGCATCATGTGCGTGGTTACTATGGCAGCATCGACTTCACCTCCGTCATGACCGGCATTTAGAGGACTTTTCCAGGAAATGGTGTCGTCATAGCATACGATGATGGCCATCGGTGCTCCGAATAGAGGACGGATGCTGACGAGCCTTTCCATGGCTTCTGGACTCTTTACTACATATAATTTCTGTGGTTGGTAATTGACTGCAGTTGGAGCTACCTGAGCTGCTTTCAGAATTATTTCAAGCTTATCATCTTCGACTGGCCTGCTGGAGAACTCCCGTACAGAATACCGGTCTGTTGCCAATTTCAGAAAATCCATAATGGAAGTTGTATTAAAATGGCCGGACTTGTCCAGACCGGCCATTCGTATTGATGATTGATAAATCAGTCGCGAACTATGACTTCGATGAAGTAATAGTAGTTGTTGCCGAAACGGATTTCATTCTGGTATCCGTCATCGTTCTTCTTTTCTTTTGAACCGTCCAGAAGAGGCATCTTGGTGTTGAAGTCCTTGAGACGCTGGTAGCGGTTGGCAATGATGATCTTCTTGATCTTGCTTACGCGGACCTGGGCAGGATCCTCATACTGACCCTGATGCAGCCACTGGTGTGAGTTGTGCTGATAGTAGTAAATGCCGAAACCGTCCCAGTTGGTGCCATCGGTTGAGATAGGACCGTTTGAAGCAAGCAGATAACCCATAAGGTCGGTGTCATAGCGTTCTGCATCCTCAGCAGTCAGTTCGTCGGGGAATTCAATTGTGGTATAGTCACCGTCATTAGTAAGTGTGGCGTTGTCACCTTCGACAAGGATGATTCCCTTTGGCTTCTTGGGAGCACCTGAACCGCATGATGCGAATACTGCAACTGCACAGAGGATCAGCAGCATGCTGAATCCCATACTTTTGATACTTTTCATTATAGTTGTAATTAAAGGTTAATGATTGCGTTTTCAGATCCCAAGCTTCTTGCGGATGTCCTTTGGAAGGGCATTCCTGTTGATCATGAAGTCCATGAGTTTGGCTACGATGAAATTCTTTGACATGTACCATACACCGTCATAATCGCCGGTAGGACCCCAGGAATTCTTGACCATGTAGTACTCGCGGCCGGTCTGGTCCTTGGCTACACCATAAATGAGCATTCCGTGGTCATCGGTCAGAGTCCAGTCATCGAACTCCTTCTGGCGCTGTTCCTGAGTGGGAACTGATTCCTTGATATTCACTCCCTGATTCTTGAGCTGGTATGTCTTTTCTGCAGGAGACATCTTCAGCCAGTGTGCCATGTCTGAACCGGTAAGGTCAGTGTTCTCGGTGTCATACAGCAGAGCTACGCCCTGACGGGTGAAACCGTCTTCGCTGACATCACCGCCCCATGCTACAGTGTAACCGTTGTCAATTGCGTAGTCAATGATGCGCTGGATATCTTCAATTGGAAGATTCCATGAACCAGGCTGACGCCAGTTGTCCTGTACTTCAACTGCAAATTGAGTATAGAATGGGTGGTGCGTATAAGAGGTAACAGTTACATAATCGTCCCAATCCAGACCCAGACTCTGGGCAAATGACATCGGGGTGTATTTCTTTCCCTCGTATTCGAATTCTTCAGGGCACTTGCCAAGGTATGCGTCCAGAATACCCTGCAGACCGTTCTTCCATGCGGGATTCAGAGTCTTCTGATTTGTCTTCCATACTGCATCGACATAAGCCGGCATAACCTGGAACAGCTGGTTGAAATTGTTCAGTGTGTCACCGTAAAGTGTTCCGGGCAGAGGCATTGCCGTTTCGGGGCAGATACCGAAAGTCTTGAGCACGTAAAGGACATCATATGCAGAACCGCCTTCCGAGAACTGGGCATCTCCATGCATGCGCACCTTGGTGACAGCACGGTCCATATAGTTCTTGTTGCAGACGAACATCTCACAAAGGTCGTATGTCTTTCCGCTTTTCTTGAGAATCTCTGATTCAAAGAAGGAAAGTGTGGAGTAATTCCAGCATGTTCCGGACTTTGCCTGATTCTTGACTGATGTGATGGGGTTCTCTTTAATGACAGTGAAGACCGGTTCATTGCTGTCTTCCTTCTCTTTTTCCTGTTCCTGAGCCATTGCCGGGACCTGAACAAGTACTGCGGCGCAAATGGCCAGCTGATAGAAATAATTCTTCATGTCCATATAATTGTTATTGTTGCAAAGATAGCACAATTTGTCAAAATGTGTCTCTAATTGAGTATATTTGCACTCAGAATACAAAATACAGTTTTTGATGAACTCCAGACCGACCATCATAGAATACGTTGAACATTATTGTTCCGTATTTTCCAATAAGACATTTCTTCGTGAAAAAGCAGGTGATACCTGGAAGGAGACTACATATAAGGATACTTTTGAGCAGTCCCGCCTGCTTGCTGCCGGATTCATGGCATTGGGTCTGGAAAAGGGTGAAAGGGTCTCTCTGATATCCGAGGGCCGCAACCTGTGGATCCTTACGGAACTTGGAATCCTGTTCGCCGGAGGTGTGGATGTGCCGCTTTCCATAAAGCTTGAGGAAACCAACGACCTGCTCTTCCGTATCAGACATTCCGATGCCAGATTCGTGGTCGCATCGGCCCAGCAGCTTCCTAAAATCAGAAAGACTGTCCCTTCATGTCCTCTGGTCGAGAAAGTGATTGTTCTGGATGACATAAACGATTTGCAGGAAAACGAAATCACGATTTCCAGAATCAGGGAAATGGGCGAACAGTTCCTCAAGGATAACCCGTCAGCCCTGAATGAAAGAATGGCATCAGTCGGACCTGACGATCCGGCCAACATCACATATACTTCGGGTACGACCGCAGACCCCAAGGGCATAATTCTCACTCACAGGAATTACACCGCAAACGTGGAGCAGGGGGCATCGGTGATCGGCGTTCCTGAAGACTGGACAATGCTTATTGTGCTTCCACTGGACCACTGTTTTGCACATGTTGCCGGATTCTATACAATGATGTATCATGGAGGCAGCATAGCCACGGTTCCAGTAGGAAAGACTCCTATGCAGACTCTCAGGAATCTGCCTGTTGCAATAAAGGAAGTCAGACCGCATATCATGCTTTCCGTTCCGGCCATTTCCAGAAACTTCAAGAAGAACATAGAGTCCGGCATCAAGGCAAAGGGGCCCAAGGTCGAGAAGCTCTATAATTTTGCACTGAAGAATGCCATTGCATATAATAAGGAGTATTACAATCGCGGCGGCTGGCAGTTCTGGCGCTGGCCTATGGTCAAATTGTTTGACCGTCTCATATTCAAGAGCGTCCGTGAGGGGCTTGGCGGCCGATTGGAACTGTTCGTCGGTGGCGGTGCACTGCTTGACATCGAGTTGCAGCGCTATTTCTGCGCAATAGGAATTCCTATTTTCCAGGGATACGGACTGTCTGAAGCAACTCCGATCATTTGCTCAAATTCTCCTTCCGGCTGCCGTTTCGGTTCTTCCGGGCGTACAGTCAAGCCGATGGACATCAAGATCTGCGATACTGACGGCAAGGAAGTTCCCCATGGCACACGCGGTGAGATCGTTATCCGTGGAGAGAACGTCATGGGCGGATACTGGAAGAATCCTGAATCGACTGCCAACACTATCATTGACGGGTGGCTTCATACCGGCGATATGGGTTACATCTGCGTTGAGGATCCGCGTTTCCTCTATGTGACAGGCCGATTCAAGTCGCTTCTCATATCACCCGATGGTGAGAAGTATTCACCTGAAGGCTTTGAGGATGGTCTTACAGACGGCAGCAAATACATAGACAACACTCTGCTTCACAATGACATGAATCCATATACCATTGCACTTGTGGTTCCGAACAAGGAAGCTTTGGGCGAATACGCGAGACAGCAGGTGCAGGGCATTGACCTGAAATCGGACCAGGCAAAGCGGATCATGCTTGAAAAGATCCAGTCCGAGGTCGACAGTTACCGCAAGGGCGGTTCGCGTTTCGGCCAGTTCCCGGAGCGCTGGTTGCCGGCGGCAATCGTTGTCCTGCCGGAACAGTTCACCGAAAAGGACGGCCTGGTCAACAGCACCATGAAGGTGGTTCGCGGCAAGGTGGAGAAGTTCTATGCTGAGCGCATTGAATACGCCTACACTCCGGAAGGCAAGAACCTTCTGAACGAACAGAACATGGCATCAATCTGATGAACAGGGTTTTCCTTAAGGGAGTAAGGGACGGCATACCCATTGCAATGGGATATTATGCCGTAGCCTTTTCTTTGGGTATAGTTGCCAGAAAGGCGGGACTGGGACCGGCATCGGGCTTTATGAGCAGTCTGCTTACACGTGCATCGGCAGGAGAATACGGTGCATACAGCCTTTTTGCAGATAACGCATCGTACTTGGCCGTGATAATAATGTGTGTTGTGGTCAACTTGAGGTATCTGCTCATGAGTGCGTCACTTTCACAGAAGCTGGCTCCTGATACCGGGGTATTTACCAAGATTCTTGTAGGCTGTTGCATGACTGACGAGGTATTCGGCATTTCCATCAATTATCCCGGTCTGCTCAATCCGCGTTATACGTATGGTGCCATGACAGTATCAGGTATATTGTGGGCAGCAGGGACGGCATCGGGCATTGCAGCCGGCAATTCTCTCCCTGCAAATGTCGTAAGTGCTCTTGGCGTTGCCCTGTACGGCATGTTCATTTCCATTGTCGTTTCGGCCGCAAAGAAACATTGGAAACTTATTGTGGCCGTTTCGGTAGCATGTATTTTGAGCTGGCTGTTTTCAATCATACCTTATGTGAGGGATATTGAAAGCGGAACAAGAACTGTGATATTGACTATTGGAATATCGGCTCTGTTCGCATGGCTTCTGCCAGCTTCAGTCGAGACCGATGACAGCAAAATAACCGGAGAGCATGAGTGAGAGAAGCCTATTCATTTATATAGCCGTTACGGCTCTGGCTACCAATCTGGTGCGTGTGCTTCCGGTGCTGCTTATCCGCAAGCGTATAGAAAACAGGTTCATACGCAGTTTCCTGCATTATGTTCCATACATAACGCTGTCTGTCATGACGTTCCCTGCCATTATGGAAGCAACATCGCCAGCGGTCGGTCTGACGACGCTGGCGATTGGTGTAGCTTGTGCCTGGAGAGGTCTTGGCCTGCTCCCGGTTTCGCTTATCTGCTGTATCTGCGTTTTCCTGCTGCAGTTACTTTGAGAGCATGTTTTCCTTTGTGAGGGGAGACCATGCGCAGTCCTGTGCCATGAATATGATGGCCAGTTCAAACACTTCGAAAGTATGCCACTGTCCCTTGGGAATGTTGACGCCGAACACTCCGGTATCACCACCCATGTGGATGCGCTGCTTCTCGACTCCGTTCTCATTGTAGAAAACGGTGTCCATCTTTCCACGCAGAAGCATGATGGTCTCGCTTGACAGATTGTGCTTGTGGATTGTCGTGTGAGTTCCGGGAAGCATGACGTTCAGCATTCGCTGTGACTGGTCCTCCTCGCTGTTCCTCAGGTCGTAGTTCATCCTGAGCCTCGGGGAAT
Organism: Bacteroidaceae bacterium; assembly: GCA_045640065.1. GTDB lineage: Bacteria > Bacteroidota > Bacteroidia > Bacteroidales > Bacteroidaceae > Colenecus. Next base: position 22,141 of record JAZUEH010000118.1, on the reverse strand, counting down.
CCTGTGCCATACGCTGCACCTTATCAAGCAGATCCTCATCAATTACAACCTGTCGGTCAAGGAATTTCTTGTCCATGCCGCGGAACACGTTGAACATTTCCCTGCGGACATCTTCAATGTCTCCGCATTCTCCGTCCACCTCGTTGTATTTGCCGCAGTTGCGGTAGTATTCTATAAGCGGTTCTGTCTGCTTGTGGTAGGTCTCAATGCGGTGGTTGATGGTTTCCGGATTGGCATCATCGGCACGTCCTTCAATCTGTGCGCGATGTGCAAGACGTGATTTGATTGTCTCATCGGAAATCATGATGGAAATTACGGCATTGACTTTCTCACCACGGGCTTCGAGCATATTGTCAAGGTCATGTGCCTGTCCCAGAGTGCGGGGGAAACCGTCCAGCAGGAAACCGGCAACATCCTTGGTGGTATTGAAGGTGTTCTCAATCATACCTTCAACTACGCTGTCTGGAACCAGACTGCCCGCAGCAATGAGATCCTTTGCCTGTTTGCCCAATTCGCTTCCAGCTGCGATTTCAGCTCTGAGAAGTTCGCCGGTACTGATGTGCTTCAGGTTGTATTTTTCAGAAATGGCACCAGCCTGTGTGCCTTTGCCGGCTCCGGGAGGGCCGAACAGAATGTAGTATTTCATTGACTTATATAAATGAAGTTGTTGTTTCTGGTCTGCAAAGATAGCGTTTTTTTCAAATGATGAAAGGCGGATGCCTCTCATCTTCTCAGACAAAAGGCATCCTGCTATCATACTTGTTGGGAGCCTCCAGGCAGCCCGAACAGCTTTCTGGGAGACGAAAATAGTCCGTAAGAGAATAAGTCATGATACGCAAACCGCAAATTATTCGCAACAAGTGGAAAAAACAGTAAATTTGCAAAGACACATTAAAAGACGATGAGCAATTCAGACAGACAGGCAGGCATGTTCCTGCGACTTCCTCAGGACTGGAAGCAGGGAAGTGAGAACATAACAGGTCCATTCGGGACCAGTGAACGTCATGTTTGGGCGGTGAGCCCTGACGGCAAGGTGGAATTTGACGTTTCAGAAGGTGAGATGCCTCAGGATTCCACTGCTCCGGACCAGGCCCTTACCAATTATGTTGAAATGGTCGGTTTTGATGACGATGACCCTGAAGATTACAATCCTATACTCCAGTGGAACTTCAACAACCGCAAGGCATACGGTTTCCAGGTCTATTGTGAGGACGAGTCCCAGATCAGAGTAATGTGTCAGGAACATCATCGTGGCAGACTGGCAGTCATCAGCATTCAGGCACCATCAGCTTCTGAATTGGAACAGGCATTCCTGCTGTTGGAAAAGTCATTGAGATTTTAGCATTTTTTGAATAGCCGATAATCTTTTTCTCATGCTGTTTTCGTAATTTTGCGGTCACTAAAAACTATACATTTCACACTATGATCACAGGAAACGTACGTCCGGCAGACATGGAGCGCATCACGACTCCTGAACTTGCCAAGAAATTCATTGATGAACAGATTGTAGCACTGCGTGAGCAGATCGGTGACGGTAAGGTTCTTCTGGCTCTTTCAGGAGGCGTTGATTCGTCAGTCGTTGCAGCACTTCTCATCAAGGCTGTAGGCAAGCAGCTGGTTTCAGTTCATGTAAATCACGGCCTTCTCCGTAAGGGTGAACCCGAACAGGTAATCCGCGTGTTCCGCGACGAGATGAATGCCAATCTGGTTTATGTAGATGCTACTGACCGTTTCCTTGACAAGCTGGCAGGCGTATCAGACCCTGAACAGAAGCGCAAGATCATTGGCGGCGAGTTCATCCGCGTATTTGAAGAAGAGGCCCGCAAGCTTCAGGGCGTAAAGTTCCTGGCTCAGGGAACCATCTATCCTGATATTGTGGAATCCGGTCCTGTCAAGTCCCATCACAATGTGGGCGGTCTTCCTGAAGACCTGAAGTTCGAACTTGTAGAACCCATCAAGTTCCTGTTCAAGGATGAAGTCCGCATGGTAGGACACGAACTCGGTTTGCCTGACGCAATGAATTACCGTCAGCCGTTCCCGGGTCCCGGCCTTGGCGTACGCTGCACCGGAGCCATTACACGCGACCGTCTTGAGGCAGTGCGTGAGTCCGATGCCATTCTGCGTGAGGAATTCGCAAAGAACGGTCTTGAAGGCAAGGTATGGCAGTATTTCACTCTTATCCCAGACTTCAAGTCAACAGGCGTGAAGAACAATCAGCGCGCATGGGAATGGCCGGTTATCATCCGTGCTGTGAACACCCGTGACGCCATGACCGCTACCGTTGAGAACATCCCGTTCGAACTGCTTCAGCACATCACCAACCGCATTGTCAACGAAGTTCCAGGTGTCAACAGAGTCCTGTATGACCTGACTCCGAAACCAACCGGAACAATTGAGTGGGAATAATCCTAAATGAAGGGCCGTGCATTGATGTACGGCCCTTTTTTTGTTTATCTTTGCGGTATGATGACGTTAAGGGAACTGAAAGTCGGTGACAGCGCCAGGGTGGTGAAGGTTGGAGGGCAGGGCCCTTTCCGCCAGCATCTGCTGGACATGGGCATTCTTCCCGGAACCGTTGTCAGAATTCTCCAGCTTGCTCCTATGGGCGACCCCATGGAACTGCTGGTACGCGGATACGTCCTTTCGCTCCGCCTTGCCGAAGCCCAGGAGATAACGGTCGAGCCAATCAGTGAATCATCTGTCCGTAACGGAAAGGAACGTGATGATTTCGGCTACATGCTGTCCCTGCATGAGCACAACTCTCATCCGGGTTTTGGCGAAACAGGCAAATATCATGACTCGACTCATGAAAATCCAGTTCCAAAGGGGACAGTGCTGAAATTTGCCATTGTCGGACAGGAGAACAGCGGCAAGACATCGCTCTTCAACAGTCTGACCGGTTCAAAACAGCACACAGGCAATTTTCCCGGAATGACTACAGAGAGGATGGACTGTCCCTTATCGGGCTTTCCTGAGACAATACTCACAGACCTTCCCGGAATCTGTTCCCTGTCACCATATACCGCCAAAGAGACGGAGACGGTCAGTTTCCTTCTGGATTATCATCCGCACTGTATAATCAATGTGGTCGATGCAACCAACATAGAACGCCATCTTTACCTGACGGCACAGCTCATGGAACTTGGAATTCCAATGGTCCTAGCCGTCAATATGATGGATGAACTGACCGGCAACGGTGGTTCCATCCGTGTCAACGAGATGGAGAAGATTCTGGGAATTCCGGTTGTTGCAATTTCAGCATCCAAGGGCGAAGGACTTGGCGAACTCATTGACCATGCCATGCATGTGGCAACGTATGCTGAAACTCCTGCACGCCATGACTTCTGCTGCAAGGAAGGCCGATGCGGTGCCGTTCACCGCGGTCTGCACAGCATTTCGCACCTGATCGAGGACCATGCCGAAAAGGCCGGACTCCCTTGCCGTTTCGCTGCGGAGAAGCTTATCTGCGGCGACAGACAGATTGAGGAGGCACTGAACCTCACAGCCAATGAAAAGGAAATGGTCGAACACATCTGCGTGCAGATGGAAGAGGAGAGGGGACTTGACAGGAATGCCGCCATCGCTGACATGTTCTTCACATTCACCGACAGTCTGTGCCGTCAGACGGTTATCAGACCCACCCAGAGCCGTGAATATCTGCGCAGCAAAAGCATAGACCGTATCCTTACGGGCCGATGGACAGCCATTCCTATTTTCATCCTGATCATGTGCCTGGTTCTCTGGCTGACCATAGACGTGATAGGCGCACCGCTTCAGGAAATGCTTGCAGGGTGGATAGACTCGCTTGGCAGCCTGTGCGTGCGCGGTATGGAAAAGGCGGGTGTCACCCCGTTGCTCGTCTCGCTTGTCGGAGATGCCCTTTTCGGCGGCGTGGGAACCGTTATCAGTTTTGTTCCAATCATCATGGTGCTGTTCTTCTTCCTGAGTCTCATTGAAGACAGCGGGTATATGTCAAGAATAGCATTCGTTACGGACAAGAGCCTCAGAAAGCTTGGACTGTCCGGACGTTCCATAGTGCCGCTTCTCATAGGATTCGGCTGCAGCGTACCGGCAGTGATGGCCGCCGGCACACTTCCATCGGCCCGCGACCGCCGCATGACCATACTGCTCACTTCATTCATGAGCTGCAGTGCCAAGATTCCAATCTACGGTTTCTTCGCTTCGTTCCTGTTTCCCGGACATGGAGGACTGGTGCTGGCATCGCTTTATGTGCTTTCCTTGCTGGTAGGCGTTCTTGTTGCCATCGTAGCGAAACTGCTGCGTCCCGATTCCCAGGCTGCGCCTTTCGTCATGGAGATGCCGAACTACCGTCTTCCCGGTCTAAGGAATGTTGCACATCTGCTCTGGGACAAGACGCGTGACTTCGTTGAAGGTGCCATTACGGTCATCTTCTTTGCGACAATTGTCATCTGGCTGCTGCAGACTCTTGATTTCCGTTTCCAGATAGTGCAGGACAGTCAGGACAGCATGATGGCATGGATTGCCGGAAGTCTGGAACCGCTGTTCCGTCCCATCGGACTTGGCGACTGGCGTGTGGTGACATCGCTGATCTGCGGATTCATGCGGAAGGAGAGTGTCGTGGCAACCATGGATGTTCTTGGAGTTCCCGCTCTTCTCAGCCCGGCTGCTGCCGTTTCAATGCTTCTGTTCTGCCTGCTTTATACCCCATGTGTTGCGGCAATCAGCTCCATCAGACGTGAACTTGGAGGCCGATGGGCCCTGTGGGTCATCGTGTTCCAGTGCTATGTGGCATGGGTCGTGGCTTTTATCGGTTATTCAATCTGCACAGGACATATGGATTATGTATCGGCCATTGTCGTTGTCCTGCTTGCCGGAATCATAATCATGCTGGCATATAAGGCTCTCCCTCAAAGACATCTGAGCCTGCATTCATGCAGCGGCTGCAAACGCAGCGGCAAATGTCCAGGAAATCGTTTCACCCCAAATAAATAACATCATGCTTTTTGACAGAAACACTTATATCGAACGTCGCCGCATTCTGAGTGAGAAGGTCGGCAGTGGAATCATTGTCCTTTTCGGCAACAACAACGCTCCGGCCAACTATCCGGCCAACAGCTACACATTCCGTCAGGACAGCAGTTTCCTGTATTATTTCGGACAGAATCAGGAATCTCTGGTCGGCATCATTGACATTGATGAGAACCGCGAATGGCTTCTCGGAGACGATGTCGACATTGAAGATATCATCTGGACCGGCTTCGTGCCGTCAATAAAGGATCTTGCCGCTGAGGTGGGAGTGGAGAACAGCGCTCCGCTTTCAGAACTTGACACCATAATCTCCAAGGCACGTAAGTCAGGCAGAACCGTACATTTCCTGCCTCCATACCGTCATGACACAATGATCCGCATATCCCAGCTCATGGGAATCGGTCCTATGGAAACGTGTGCGGCTGCATCGCTCTCTCTCATCAAGGCAGTCGTTGACATGCGTTCCATCAAGTCCGATGCTGAAATCGCCGAGATTGAGCGTGCCATGCATATCGGCTACCTGATGCATACCGGGGCCATGAAGGCGTGCCGGCCTGGCGTTACGGAAAAGTCGATTGAAGGACTTATGGAAGGCATTGTGATGTCAAACGGTGCCATGGTCTCATTCCGCAGCATAGTATCGATGCACGGTGAGATATTCCATGGCAATCCGTCATTGAAACCGCTTGAACCGGGCCGTCTGCTTCTGGTTGATGCCGGTGCTGAAACCGTCAACAACTACTGCAGCGACAATACGCGCACCATGCCCGTAACGGGAAAGTTCACCAGCCGTCAGAGGGATATCTATTCGATTGTCTGCGCCTGCCATGATCTGACAATAGAGAAGGCCCGTCCGGGACTCAAGTGGATGGACATGCATCTTGACGTCTGTCGTCTCATGACTGACCGTCTCAAGAATCTGGGGCTGATGAAGGGCAATACTGACGATGCCGTTGAGGCTGGAGCACATGCCATGTTCCTGCAGCACGGTCTCGGCCACATGATGGGTATGGACGTACATGACATGGAGGGTCTTGGTCAGATATATGTAGGCTTTGACGATGAGGTCCGTCCGTCAACCCAGTTCGGTACCAACTGCCTGCGCTGCGGACGCCGTCTGCAGCCCGGTTTCGTGATGACCGATGAACCCGGTATCTATTTCATTCCAGCACTGATTGACCAGTGGAAGGCTGAACACAAGTACAGCGAATTCCTGAATTATGACAGGATTGAACAGTATCGTGATTTCGGCGGAATACGCATTGAAGACGACATCCTCATCACACAGGACGGCTGCCGTGTCCTCGGTAAGGAAATGATACCGTACCTTCCTGATGATGTCGAGGCATTCATGAACTGATCCAAAAATGGGAACTTATTTCAACTGAACAATAAACCAATTACTTATCATTATGAAGAAGATTCTTGTTGCAGCTGCCATTCTGGCCAGCGTATGCGTAAGTGCCGGTGCGGCAAAGAAAGACAAGACCGAACCACAGGAACCGCTGTTCGGAATCAAGTCAGGTATCATCACCATGTCAAATGAAAACATGAGCAACTTTGGCGGTGGTCAGGGAGGCTTTGGCGGCATGCGCGGCATGGGCGGCGGTATGCAGGGCATGGGTGGAATGCAAGGAATGGGCGGAATGCGTGGCCAGGGAGGAAACCCTCAGGGCGGTCAGCAGCGAGGAAATTTCCAGGGTGGTGCCCAGGGAATGGTCCGTGGCGACAGCGCTCAGGCACGTCAGCGTATGATGAACTTTGATCCCAGCCAGATTGTGACGAAAATATACTTTGATGATTACGGCCGCAAGATGGCATCCGTTGTGACTCGTGGTGAAGCCGGTTCAACCCGTACAATCATTGTCGATGGCGCAACTGTCACAATCAATGAAACTGAGAACACTGCGACCAGAATGCCTCAGATGGAGCGCAGGCAAGGTGGCAATGCCGGTGGCATGGGCGGCATGATGGGCGGCATGATGGGCGGCATGGGCGCTGGCGTAGGAAGCCAGGTCAAGCCTGCTTTCGACTATACCGGTCTTGATGCCAAGACCATCAAGAAGAACAAGATCAAGGACCTTGGCCAGGAAGAGGTTGCCGGTGTAATGTGCACAAAGTATTCAATGCGCATCAGCAATCAGGGCTACGCTACTGACCAGACCGTATGGATATACAAGAACATCACAATGAAGAGCGAGACTGAATCGGACTGGGGCACAATGGGCCAGGCTGTCAAGACTCTCGAGGAATGTGAGGTTCCTGAATCAATCTTCACAATTCCCGAAGGCTGTGAAGTGACCGAAAGGCAGATGCGCGGTGGCATGGGCGGCATGCGCGGTGGCATGGGTGGCTTCGGCGGCGGCATGGGAGGCGACTTCGGCGGTGGCCAGGGCGGCTTTGGAGGTCAAGGCGGCTTTGGCGGCGGCATGGGCGGCTTCTGACCATCAGCCTTCTGTACCGAAAACAATACCCCCGCCAGAATGTGGTTCTGGGCGGGGGTATTGCTGTCTGATGGGGGCTGATTCCTGGACAGAGGCCCTGATTGGATTACTCGATGATGTCAAGCTGGCGGAGAAGGGCTTCTGGTTCGGGGCTGTGGCCGCGGAAATCCTGGTACAGCTTTGCTGCTTCCACTGAACCGCCCTGCTCGAGAAGGTGACGGAAGCTGGCTGCTGTTCCGGCATCGAAAATACCCTTCTCACTGAACAGCGAGAATGCATCGGCAGCAAGTACCTCGGCCCATTTGTAGGAATAGTAGCCGGCTGCATAGCCTCCGGCAAAGATATGGTTGAACGATGTCGATGAGAGTGTGCCGTCAACTGTCGGCATGACCTGCACCGGCTTGACAGCCTGCTGCTCGAATTCGATTACCGGCATGTCGGGCAGGGCGGTAAGTGTGTGCCATGCCATATCGATATTGCCGAACTGGAGCTGGCGCATGTGATAGTAGGCCGAAAGATAGTTCTTGGCGGCTATGATGCGGTCAATGAGTGAGTCCGGAAGTGCTTCACCGGTCTGGTAGTGCTTTGCGAATGACTGGAGGTATTCCTTCTCATAACCCCAGTTTTCCATAATCTGCGAAGGCAGTTCTACAAAGTCATGATCGACATTGGTACCGGTCTGGCCGGGATAGCGTCCCTTTGCAAGCATTCCGTGCAGTGAATGTCCGAATTCGTGCAGCATGGTCACGAATTCGTCATGGGTGATGAGTGACGGAGTGTCGGCAGTAGGCTTGGTGAAATTGGTGACAAGGCTGATGAACGGGCGCTGCTCGACTCCGTTCTCGACCTTCTGCTCCTGGAATGAGGTCATCCATGCACCACTGCGTTTGCTGGCACGGGGGAAGAAATCGGCATAGAACAGTGCCAGATGACTTCCGTCCTTGTCAGACACATCGTATACCTTGACATCGGGATGATATACAGGAACGTCAATCTCCTTGAAACTGATGCCGTACAGACGGTTGGCAAGACTGAATATTGCATCTATGCAGTTTTCAAGACGAAAATATGGCTTGAGCGCCTCGTCGCTGAGGTCATACTTGGCAACACGCATCTTTTCAGCCCAGAAACTGAAATCCCATGGCATCAGTTCCTCTCCCTCAAATCCGTTCCGGGCGGCAAACTCCTTGAGCTGAGCCACTTCATCGAGTGCGACCGGAAGTGCCGGATCGGCCAGACGTGACAGGAAATCCCTGACATTTTCAGGACTCTCGACCATGCGCCTTTCAGTCTGATACTGAGCATAGTCCCTGTAGCCCAGAAGTGCAGCCTTCTTATAGCGGAGATTCACTATCTGCCTGATGATCTCCGTGTTGTCGAATTCATCTTCGAATGCGCGGCGGTTATATGCACGGTATATCTTTTCTCTGAGGTCCCTCTGGTCGCTGTATTTCATGAAACCGCCGTAACTGGGTGCCGAGAGGTCGAATGCCCAACCTTCCATGCCTTTTTCCTTCGCTGTTTCAGCCGCCATGTCCCTGATGAAACCCGGCAGTCCTGAAAGCTGTGCGGAATCGGTTATGTTCATTGTGAAGGCATTGGTCGATGCCAATGCGTTTTTCTGGAACTGGAGGGTAAGAAGAGACAGCTTCTCATCCAATTCGGAAAGAGTCTTCTTGTCTTCGGCGTTCAGTTCCGCACCGTTGCGCTGGAATGACTTGTATGTATCGGTGAGCAGCTTCATCCTGTCAGGTTCAAGCGACAGGGATCCGCGTTGGTCGTAGACCGCCTTCACGCGTGCGAACAGGGCTTCGTTCTGGTTGATGTATGTGCTGTATTCGTTCTCGAGCGGTGCCAGTTCCTCGGCAATCTGCTGCATTTCGTCACTGGTATTGGCTTCGTTGACATTGTAGAAGATTGCGGCAACCTTGGCATACCCGTTCCCTGAATATTCCAAGGCTTCAATGGTGTTCTCGAATGTGGGAGCATCGGGGTTGTTGACTATGGCATCAATTTCTGCCTTGCCATCGGCAAATGCCTTCTTGAATGCCGGCATGTAGTCGCTTGTACGGATTTTGTCGAATTGTGGAGCTCCGTATGGCAGCTGCGATTCAGTTAGTAAAACGTTTTCTTCCATGTTACATGAACAGATCAGCGCCAGTCCTGCCAGCGCAATAATTTCTTTTTTCATATTTACAGTCAATTATGATGTGCGAAATTAGGGAAAAATACTACCTTTACCACATTATTTATAAGAATATGAAACGTTTGCTTGTATTATTGCTCGCAGTAGCGGCTTTTCCGTTCCATACCGATGCCCAGGAGGCAGGAATGCGCGCCACCTACATGGTTGATGGAAACAAGGAGAAGGACCAGTACCGTTCCAATGTCTCATTGGAGTCTGTAGTCACAAATGAATGTGTAACATACGTTTATGGAGGCGCCAAGCTGTATATGTCATCTGTACGTATGAACAAGACTGCCGGTTCATCGAATGACCCGGACCGTGAAAACAGCTGCTCGAACTCTGTCATTCTGGCTTCCGATGCCTCACAGGCAACATTGTTCAAATGTGAGATCAATTCACATACGGACAAGTCCTTCGGCGTAAGTGCAAAGGGACAGGGAACACTTGTCAAGGTCAGCGAAGGCAAGACCAGTGTTTCCAAGGAACAGTCGGCCGGCTTCCATGCGGTCGATGGAGCCGGGATACATGTCGAGGACCACAGCTTTACCGGTGTGTCACGCCTGAGTCCAGCCGTTTCAACCGGCAATGGCGGTACTGTAGAATTTGTCAGGGTCATAGGCAAGACGACAGGTCTTGCATCACCTCTGTTCAGCAGCATGGGACAGATTCATGCCACAGAATGCAAGATGAGTGCCGTTTCGTCACCCATCGGTTACATAAGGGACTGCGGAAAGATCGAACTGGACAATTGCGAATTCGAACAGGGCGGTTCATGCGGATTCCTGATTTATGACGGCAAGTCATCGGAACGTGGAAACATCAGGATCGAGGACTGCAGTCTGAAGATTGCCGATGGTCCGCTGTTTGATGTCAATGACAACAATGTCGACATTTTCGTGAGAAAGTGCAAGATCTCGCAGTCCGATGACCGTCTCATGCACATCAAAGGCGGCAGCGCAAGCCTTCTCATCAGAAAGCAGAAGCTCCAGGGTGACATTGTCATGGACAGCATCGGTTCCCTTGACCTTACGGTCGGTGAGGCATCGGGACTTGCATCGGCCATTAACCCGGACAACAACAGACTGGCGAGAGTCTCCGTCACGCTTGAGGAATCAGGCCAGTGGCATAATACCGGAGTGTCATACATAAGTTCCATAAGCTTTGCTGCAGGTCTTGAAAAAGGACTCAAGCAGATAAAGGGACAGTATGATATCTACTATGACCCATCAGACCCTGCCAGCAGCCAGTTGGGCGGCAAGGAATACGCAACCGGTGGAAAGGGCATGCTCAAACCTTTAAAGTGAAACACCCATGAAAAGAATCGCATTGCTTCTGGTCGTCATGATGGTGTCTTTTCATCTTCATGCTGAAAACATACCCATCAGCATATCCCAACTTCCGGCCAAGGCTCTCAAGACTGTCCAGGCGGCATTTCCGAATGACAGCATAGCGCAATGTAAAGTGGAAAAGCGTGCCAGTCTGGTCCAGTACGAAGTGCGTCTTGCCGATGGAACCAAGCTCCAGTTCTCCAAGGACGGATCATTCACCGAATGTGTCTGCACCGGCAGAAGCGTTCCCAAGTATCTGATTCCGAAGAAAATACAGGAATGTATCCGTTCCGGTTTTCCTGACAGGTCAGTCCTTGAGATAGAACATGATGACAAACTCTTTGAACTTAAACTTGATGATGGCACTGAACTGAGTTTCAACAGTGCAATGAGACTGATTGATATTGATACCAACAATGATTAGACGTTTTATAAAGAATATCCTGAATCTGTTCCTGGGTGGTTTACTGTCCTGTCTGATACTGACCTCCTGTTGGGACAAGCCGTTTGAAGATGATTCTACGGACATGCTGATTCTGGTATACATGGCCGCTGACAACAATCTTTCCGGATATGTGGATTCCAATCTCATGTCCATGCAGCATTCTCTTGCAAAAGCCGGTTGTGACGGCAGGGTGGTGGCATTCGTCGACAAACCCGGCAGCCGTTCGTTCATGCTCATGCTCGACGGCAGCAGGACAGATACGCTTATGACATATCAGGATATGGATTCTTCTGACGGTCAGACACTTTCGACCTTCATTGATTACGTTTTCCAGAATTACAAGGCCCATTCATACGGACTCCTTATGTGGTCCCATGGCATGGGATGGCTTCCGGAAGACCAGCTCCACAATGTTGCAGGCAACCTTGGCTATGCCCCGGGAAGAGACCGTCAGAATGCCGTCATGTGGCATCCCGAAGGACGTAGAGACCCGTTCCTGCCGGATACCCGTTGTGTGGCATTCGAATCTGCAGGAAATAAATATACCGCAATGGAAATAAGCGATATGGCCGATGCCATACCGGACGGGGCATTCAATTTCATCGCATTTGACGCATGCTACATGGGCTGTGTCGAAGTCGCATACGAACTGAGGAACAAATGCCGTTATATCATATCGTCAACGGCCGAAATTGTGGGTCGCGGTTTTCCGTACAGTACCATGACGGAATACCTTGCAAAGGGTGAGCTCATGAATGCAAGCCGCGATTTCTATGACTATTATTCCATGCAGCCGGGCTGGTCAAGACTGGCCACGATATCACTTGTCCGCACTTCCGAACTTGAAGGTCTGGCTTCATGCATGAAACGGATCATGGATGGCACGGATTTACCGGTCAGCAGAAAGCAGCTTGAGGGTATCCAGTGCTATGACAGGTTCGGCCAGATTTATTTCATTTCTGAAAACGTCCATTTTACCAACAGCGCTTTCTTCGATCTTGAAAGTGTGGCATCGGCTTTCTGTAAGGATGAAGCCCTCATGAACGAATTCCGTGACAGATTGGCCCGTTGCGTTCTGTATGAGGCTGCCACTCCGTATCTGTTTGAAGGCGAGACATATGAGATTGCAGTCCGCGAGCATTCAGGACTCAGCGTATATGTACCTACTGTCGAGAATGGGGATTCCGGTCTGAATGATGACCATCGGAATACCGCATGGGGAAAGGCCGTAGGCTATTGATGCATTGAACTTATATACAAACACCAACTGACAATATGAAATTACATCATTCCATTCTGCTGACTGTTGCAGGAATTGTGACAATGGCATGTTCGGGAGGAGACACAACGCTCAAGCGTGACCGCTTTCAGGGCGAAAACCCGCTTCTGAAGAACGAGAAGACCATTGACGGCATCATTGCCAAGATGAGTCTTGAAGAGAAGGTCGCCATGCTTCATGGCAAGAACATGTTCACATCGGAAGGCGTCCCGTCACAGGGCATAGCCGACATGTATTATGCCGATGGTCCCTTCGGAATCCGTGAAGAGATGGAGCCCAAGTCATGGAATCCGCTTGGCTGGAGCAATGACTCAGCCACATTCTTCCCCACAGGATCGGCTCTTGCCGCCACATGGAGCGAAGATCTCGCATACGAGTACGGTACAGGCATGGCGCGTGAGGCCCGTCTGCGCGGCAAGGACATGATACTCGGTCCGGCCATCAACATACAGCGCATTCCTACAGGCGGACGTACTTTCGAGTATCTGAGCGAGGACCCGTATCTTTCATCACGCATTACCGTTGGATACGTTCACGGTGTTCAGGACAATGGGGTAGCCGCCTGCATGAAGCATTTCGCCCTTAACAATCAGGAGACCAACCGCGGCAGTGTGGATGTGATCGTGACACCACGTGCCATGAGAGAAATCTACCTTCCTCCCTTTGAGGCAGGTGCCGTTGAAGGCGGTGCATACGGTGTGATGTCGGCCTACAACAAGATCAACGGTTACTGGTGCGGTGAGAACTATCAGCTTCTCAACTCCATTCTCCGTCAGGACTGGGGCTTCAAGGGAATGGTCATATCGGACTGGGGCGGTACACACAGCACAGTCGAATCCATTGTGGCTGGACTCAACATTGAAATGCCTACCCAGAACTTCCACGGCCAGACTCTGATTGATTCAGTTGCCAGCGGAGCCGTATCGGAACAGGTCATAGACGAAAGGGTCCGCGAGATCCTGCGTGTCAGACTGCTCATCGACCCGATACCGGAAGAGAAGATGACAGCCGAAATGACTGCAAAGCCTGAACAGGCTGCCATTTCATATGATGTGGCAACCAAATCGGTGGTCCTGCTCAAGAATGAGGGCAATGTCCTGCCAATCAACGCTTCACAGATCAGGAAAGTTGCCGTGATCGGTGACAATGCCGACCGCAAGATGTGTAACGGAGGCGTGGGTGCCGGTGTCAAGGCCAAGAATGAAATCACTCCTCTCAAGGGCCTCATGGACCGTCTGCCCGAAGGTGTCGAGATTGAATACGCACAGGGCTACACTTCACAGCAGCAGAGAGGTGGCATGGGCGGATTCGGTTTCGGTTTCCGCCGTCAGTCTCCACAGGAGCTTGATGCCGCACGCAAGGCTCAGGAGAAGGAGAAACAGGATATGATTGACAAGGCTGTCAAGGCCGCAAAGGACGCAGACATTGTCTTCTTCTTCGGCGGAACGAACCGCCAGTGGGAGACCGAAGGCAGTGACCGTCATGACATCATGCTTCCATATGGTCAGGAAGAGGTTCTCGAAGCCGTTGTCAATGCCAATCCCAAGACCGTGTTCATTGCAGTTGCAGGTGCTCCTGTTGACCTCAGGAAGACCGATTCCCTTGTTCCGGCAATCATCCAGTCATGGTTCAACGGTTCAGAAGGCGGACACGCACTTGCCGACATCCTTCTTGGCAAGATTTCCCCGTCAGGCCGTCTGCCTTTCTCATATCCCTACAAGCTCGAGGATTCTCCTGCCTATGCCCTGAAGAACTTCCCGCAGACCGATGCTCCGGTTGACAACGATATCTTTGTAAACCTTGTGGTCGACAAGGACCAGATCAATGACGGTTCACGCGCAGGCCGCAGCATGGCCCTCTACACTGAGGATATGCTGGTAGGCTACCGCTGGTTCACGACCAAGCAGCTTCCTGTCATGTATCCGTTCGGATACGGACTGAGCTATGCCGATTTCCAGTATTCTGACCTGACCCTTTCAAAGGAATCGTATTCCGATGGCGAGAACATAACGGCAACCTTCACTGTCACCAACACCAGCGCAGTTGATGCCGATGACGTTCCACAGCTTTACGTACACCGTCTGGACGCTACAGTCGACTGGCCGGAGCGCGAACTCAAGGCATTCAGGCGCATCAGCCTTAAGGGTGGGGAATCCGTTCAGGTCACGCTTGAGATTCCTGTCGAACAGCTCAAGTACTGGAACGAGGATGCACATGACTGGACACTTGAACCGGGTAATGTGGAGATCCAGCTCTGCAGCAATTCCTCGACTGTCGTACTGTCAGGAGCATGCAGCATAAAGTGAACCGTCTGCTGCCCTTCATGGCCGATGGCCGTGTGGAGGCAGGTTGCGATGAAGCAGGGCGCGGCTGTCTGGCCGGCCCTGTTTTCGCTGCTGCAGTCATCCTGCCCCCGGATTTCGGGAACCCTCTGCTGAACGATTCAAAGCAGCTTACCGAGGAGCAGGGGGATGCCTTGTGACCCGTCATTGAAGAGCAGGCACTGGCCTGGGCGGTGGGTGTTGTAGATAATGTGGAGATTGACCGGATCAACATTCTCAAGGCATCGATCCTTGCCATGCACAAGGCTCTTGATGACCTGAAAACCAGACCTGAACACATTCTGGTTGACGGAAACCGTTTCTATCCGTATCACGACATCCCGCATACGACTGTCGTGAAGGGTGACGCGACATACATGTCCATAGCGGCAGCATCGGTCCTGGCCAAGACATACAGGGACGATTTCATGAACCGTATCGCTCTTGAGTATCCCCAGTACGGATGGCTCGAAAACAAGGGTTACCCGACGGCCGCCCATCGCGATGCCATCAGAATGTATGGCGCCACACCATATCACAGAATGTCATTCAATCTTCTTGGCGACGGCCAGCTGGCTCTTGATTTCAAATAGCGAAATTCGTTGTTACAGATATTTGCAATCAGCATAAATTGCTATTTTTGCGTATTGAAATAAAAACTGTTATTCCATGACAAAGTCGTACGAAGAGATTAACGAGAAGATCCGCAAGGGAAAGGCCGTAGTCCTGACAGCCGAACAGGTGTCCGAGATGGCCCGTACCATGAGTCCAAAGGAGATTCTCAGCAAGGTCGATGTTGTTACAACAGCCACATTCGGTGCCATGTGCTCGTCAGGAGCCGTATTGAATTTCGGACATGCAACACCGCCTATACGTATGGAACGCATTGAACTCAACGGTGTTCCCGTAAGCGGAGGACTGGCCGCAGTCGACACTTTCGTGGGTGCAACTGACTGCAATGTCCAGAGACCCGAGTATGGTGGAGCGCATGTCATACAGGAACTCATTGACGGAAAGGAGGTTATCCTTGAAGCATGGGCCAAGGGTACTGACTGCTATCCCAGAACGCACATCAGGACAAGGATCTCGCTTGACACCATAAATGACGCCATCCTGTGGAATCCCCGTAACGCATACCAGAACTACAACGTTGCCGTCAATTCCAGCGACCGTATAAGGTATACCTACATGGGAACCCTTCTTCCGCACTTCAAGAACGCGTCATACAGTTCGGCCGGTGAACTCTCACCGCTGCTCAACGATCCCGAATGCCGTACCATCGGACTTGGAACCAGAATATTCCTTGCAGGTGCCCAGGGCTATGTCACATACAACGGAACCCAGTTCAACACATCCAAGCCCATCAATGAATATGGTGTTCCAATGGGCGGCTCGCGTACCATAGCCGTTGCAGGCGAGATGCGCGAAATGAACAGCCGTTATCTTCGTGGTGCATATTTCGAGAAGTACGGTGTCACAATGTATGTAGGAATAGGTGTGCCGATTCCCATACTTGACGAGGATATGGCTGCACGCGTTTCCATACGCAACGAACAGATCGAGACCTATCTTGAAGATTACGGTGACGACTTCAAGCTTATAGGCACCACCAACTATGCCGCCCTGCGCAGTGGAGAGATTGAATTCAACGGACACAAGATCCATACCGCTCCGCTGTCAAGCCTTGCCCGTGCACGTGAGATAGCCGACATACTTAAGGGTTGGATTGAACGTGGCGAGTTCCTTCTTACGGCCCCGACACGTCCCATGCCTGCAAACCGCAGTCTCAAGTCACTTGAAGAAAATCCTTGAAGCTATGGAAAAGAGAATAGTACTGAACTTTCCGGCCGAGAACGCACAGAATCCGGTCATATATGACATAGTCAAGAAGTTTGACGTTGTTCCCAATATTCTGAAAGCCAATGTGAAAGCCGATCAGGGCGGACGCATGGTCGTTGAGCTTGTGGCCAACGAGAATGAGATCAAGGCTGCAATAGACTATATTGAAAGCTGTGGAATTGAAGTCAGCGCCATTGGCAGCAAGATTTCATGGAACAGCGAGCTCTGCACCGATTGCGGCACCTGCACATCATCATGCCTGTCAGGCGCGTTGACCATCAAGGCACCGGACTGGAAACTGCAGTTCAATCCTGACAAGTGCGTTGCCTGCAAGCTTTGTCTCAAGGCCTGCCCGTTGCACCTGTTCTCAATGGACGTATCGGTCTGATGACAGAATACAGGGACAGGACATACCGCACACAGTTTTCTGACAGCGGGCTGAGCGGTTTCACCGTGTCATACAAGGAAACCGACTTATGGATAGGAACCGACAACGGCTCCTTTTCCGTTTCAATGCAGCAGTATGCCCTGGACATGGTCCGTCAGCTGCGTTCCCAGATGGACCGCTATCTGGAAACCGACCCCGGTTACAGGACCTCGCTGGTTCCATATCAGCCCAGGCCCGATGCACCTCTCATTTTCCAGTTCATGTCGCAGGCATCGGCCCGTACGGGCATCGGTCCCATGAGTGCAGTGGCAGGAGCGTTTGACAGGATTGTCGCCGATGCCCTGTACCAGCGTTTCGGATGCACGGACATAGTAGTCGAAAACGGAGGCGACATATACGCCAGCGTATCACATGACCTTGACATATCGGTCTTTGCGGGACAGTCGCCACTTTCGGAAAGGGTGGGTATCCACATTCCTTCAGGCAGTTTCCCGCTTGGAATCTGCACCTCAAGCGGCACGGTAGGTCCGTCACTCAGTTTCGGAAAGGCCGATGCCATGATGACGGTGTGCCGCGATGTCCTTCTTGCCGACAGTTACGCCACTGCCATGGCCAACCGCATCAGGACCGTCGATGACCTTCAGACTGTCATTGACATGTGCTCTGAAAATCCCGATATCCTTGGTGCACTTGCCATAAAGGACGACCGTATGGCAATCTGTGGAGAATTCGAGCTGCGCATTTTTGGAAAATGACTTTGTAATGCTTACTTTAGCGCTTTAGAAATCAACCTATTACAAATATGAGAAGAACTATTCTGACACTCGCTCTTGCTTTGTGTACACTGGCCGCCGGCGCCATTGACAACAAGGGCATTGCACTGCAGCAGAAGACTGATGACAGTTTTGCTGTGATTGAGAACGGACGTCCGGCAGTACAGCTGCTCGTCGACCCGGCCGACAACATCGGAATCCAGATTGCACTGAAGTCCCTTCAGAAGGACTTTGCAGCAGTTACAGGCACTCCTGCACAGATCATCAACGAACCCGTCCAGGGAGGTCTGGTAATTGTAGGCTCACTTGACAGCAAGTACATCAAGCAGATTGTCAAGTCAAAGAAAATCAATGAGAAAGAGCTGAAAGGCAAAACAGAAAAGTATATCATGACCATGGTCAATGAGCCGTTGAAGGGCGTTGACAAAGCTCTGGTCATTGCAGGAAGTGACCGCCGTGGCGCCATCTACGGCATCTACGAACTGTCAGAGCAGATGGGTGTTTCCCCATGGTATTTCTGGGCCGATGTTCCGGTTGCCAAGCTCCAGAACCTCTATCTCAAGAACGGCACATATACAGCCGGCGAACCTGCTGTACGTTACCGCGGCATATTCCTGAATGACGAGGCTCCGTGCCTTACCACCTGGGTCAAGAACCACTACGGCACACAGCGTGGCGGCCATGAGTTCTATGCTGACTGCTTTGAGCTCATCCTGCGTCTGCGCGGCAACTTCATGTGGCCGGCCATGTGGGACTGGGCATTCTATGCCGATGATCCCGAGAACTCGAAGACCGCCGATGACATGGGCGTCATCATGGGTACCAGCCATCACGAGCCAATGGCACGCAACCATCAGGAATGGGCTCGCAATCCCAAGGCATACGGTGGCATCTGGGACTACACCAAGAACAAGGAGGAACTTCAGCGTTTCTTCCGCGAAGGTGTGGAGCGTTCAAAGAACAACGAAGACCTCATTACCATAGGTATGCGCGGTGACGGCGATGCCGGACTGGCAGGCAGTGACGAGGACAACATCAAGATGCTTGAAGGACTGTTCGCCGACCAGCGTCAGATCATCAAGGAGGTGACCGGCAAGAAGCCCGAAGAGCGTCCTCAGGTATGGGCACTCTACAAGGAAGTCCAGCTTTACTACAACAAGGGTCTGCGCGTTCCTGACGATGTCATCATACTCATAAGCGATGACAACTGGGGTGACGTGCGCAAGCTGCCCAACGAGCAGGAACGCCTGCACAAGGGCGGGTGGGGCATGTACTATCACGTTGACTATGTAGGTGCTCCCCGCAACTCCAAGTGGCTCAACATCACTCCAATCCAGAACCTGTGGGAACAGATGCAGCTCACATACCGCTATGGAGTAGACAAGCTCTGGGTCCTCAATGTCGGTGACCTCAAGCCAATGGAATATCCTATCCAGCTGTTCCTTGACATGGCATGGAATCCTCTGGAATACAATGCCTCCACACTGCTTGAGCATACTGAAGAATTCTGCGCACAGACATTCGGCCAGGATCAGGCAGAGGAAGCCTGCCGCATTCTGAACCTGTACAGCAAATATGCAGGCCGCATCACTCCTGAAATGCTTGACGCACGCGTATACAATCTGGAAAGCGGTGAATTCCGCCGCGTATGCGATGACTGGGCACGCCTTGAACTTGAGGCAACACGCCAGTTCATGAGCCTTGAAGACCAGTACAAGGACGCATACCGGCAGATCATCCTGTTCCCGACCCAGGCCATGGCCAACCTTTATGACATGTACTATGCACAGGCCATGAACCAGAAGCTTTCAAGAGAGAACAATCCCGAAGCCAACTACTGGGCTGACCGCGTACAACAGACCTTTGCACGTGACCAGGAGCTGAACCGTGCATATAACGAGGACATGGCCAATGGCAAGTGGAACGGCATGATGACCCAGAAGCACATAGGCTACACATCATGGAATGACAATTTCCGTGCCGACACGGCACCCCGTACCAGCCGTATCGAGAACGACAGTGTCAAGGGCGGATTCGTGTTCACCGAAAAGGACGGAACCGTAATCATGGAAGCTCCTCACTACTTCGAGGCCACTTCCAACAAGGCCGGCGATGCCGACTGGGAGGTCATCCCCTACATGGGCCGTACACTCGGTGCAGTCGCACTGTTCCCATATACCGCATCGACAGAAGGCGCTTCACTCAGCTACAGGTTCAACACGACCACCGATGCCGATGCAGCAACCCTTCTCATAGCCCAGAAGTCGACCCTGGCATTCGCACGTCTTGAGGGACACCGCTTCATGATAAGCGTTGACGGAGGTCAGGAGCAGGAGGTCAACTTCAACAGCCGTCTGAACGAAGAGCCCGCCAACCAGTACTCGGTATACTATCCGACAGTAGCCAAGCGCGTTGTCGAGACAAAGGTCAGTCTCGGCAAGCTGTCGGCAGGCGAACACACGCTGACCATACGTCCAATCGAGCCGGCATCGGTCTTCGAGAAGTTCGTGATTGATCTTGGCGGTTACAAGACACAGTATCTGTTCGGTCAGGAATCGCCCGTAGTCCGCAAGTGATGAAACGGCTTTGTAAAATAATTACAAAGTTCATTGCAGTGATAGTGCTCATCGGGGCAGCCGTCGCATATCTGTGGCCGGCCTCGATGAGCCATATCAGTACAAAGTGGGTGTCTCCGCTGCTGGGTGTCGTGATGTTCGGCATGGGACTCACGCTCGATGTCAGGGAATTCGGGCGTGTGTTCACGCATCCGCGCAACGTGCTGGTTGGTTTCCTTTGCCAGTTCACCATAATGCCGCTGGCGGCAGTCCTGCTTGTAAGACTATTCTCCTTGCCGCCCGAACTGGCAGTGGGAGTCATCCTGGTAGGATGCTGTCCCGGAGGAACAAGCTCGAACGTGATCACTTACCTGTCCAAGGGCGATGTCGCATTGTCCGTTGGCATGACATCGGTATCGACACTTGTGGCCCCGGTCATCACGCCATTGCTGGTTAAACTGCTTGCAGGCGCATACATACCTATCCGCTTCTGGGCCATGTTCCTGTCAATAGTTGAGGTCATAATACTGCCAATTGCCCTAGGACTGCTCATAAAGAGATTCTTTCCAAGGTTCTCGCAGGCTGTGGCCGACTATCTGCCGGCATTCTCGACAATCATCATTACTGTCATTGTAATGGCAGTGGTGGCAGCCAATTCCGGCAGTCTCCACATTTGCGGACTGACAGTCATTGTGGTGGTCATCCTGCACAACCTTCTGGGGCTCTTGCTTGGCCTGCTGGCTGGGAAACTGCTCCACATGTCGGTCAGGCAGATGACTGCAGTCAGCATCGAGGTAGGCATGCAGAACTCTGGACTGGCCTGCAGCCTTGCCGCCACCCATTTTGCATCAATGGCTCTAGCACCTGTACCGGGAGCCGTTTTCAGCGTCTGGCACAACATTTCCGGCGCTCTGGCCGCAAAGGTCTATTCACACGCCAATAACATGCATGACAATCCAAAACCCTAAAATATGAAAGTAATTACAAGAATTTTCCTTACAGTTGTTGCGGCAGTCGCCATCGCATCATGCGCAAACACATCGGCTATCGTCAAGCTTGACCATTTTGTCGATGAAGCTGAACTCAAGAGTCCGGAATATTCAGAAAAGGATTGGGAACTCTCCAAGGCCGAATATGAGAAGCTTGTTGCCGAAATGCTCAGTGATGACAGCGAATACAACGACCAGGAACGTGAAATGGCCGCCCGTGCCATGGGGCGCTATCATGCTCTGCTCATCAAGAACGGACTGGAGCAGTCCACATCGCTTATCAAGCAGTTCGGCAAAATGCTTCCCGAATACATTGAGGGTTTCGCGTCAAGCCTTGAGGAAAGCGGTCTGAACGTGCAGTCGTTCCTTCAGGATCTGTTCAACGAAGAGAAGATTGACCAGTCGCTGGAGCATCTGGAAAAGTCGCTGGAATCGATTTTCGGCGATATTGACGAATAGGGCTGTACCACGCCTCTGGCGGTGGAGCGGAAGCCGCCACGGCCGGTGAGGTGGGGATGTGACGGGCCTGACGCTCCGTGACCGGCGTGCGCGTCTCTGCGGCCGGGTCCGCGGAACTCGCTT
>JAZUEH010000117.1:0-15128 GCA_045640065.1 Bacteroidaceae bacterium | reverse complement strand
CAGGAGGAGGCAGCACCATCGGCATCACGCTTTCCGATGCCGGAGCCAGTTATGCTTTCTGGGTCCGCAAGGAAAGCGGTTCCATACCCCTCCCCTTCGAGACCGTTCTGTAACAGGCACATGACAGCGACATCTGGCTTCTGAAGAACAGCACGGACCACGCCATGACATACCCTCTGCTGGAAAGCGATTTCGGCGGATACGCACGTTTCCGTCCTTTCATCGAGAAAAGGATATGGGTGTGCGACGTTTACCGCACACCCTATTTCGAGGAGACCGCCTTCCATCCCGTACGGCTACTTTCCGACTTTATTGCCATTATGCACCCTTCAACCGGTCTGAAGGCAAAATACTATCATCCGTTGGACTGACTCCTGTTCCTGTCGCGTCTTTCCCTGACGTCTTCACGGATTTCAGCCCGAACCGTCTTTATCTTGTCACCGACCACATCCAGACGCTGTGACATTATCTCACGGCGTCTGTTGCGGCGATCTCTGATGAACTCAATGCCTGGAATATGGCTTGAGCGGTAGAACAGCAGGAATGCCGAAAGCGAGCACAGGAAATAGATTCCGGCAAGAACCCATAACAGCATATACTCCTTACGGACATCGCCCAACAACGCTCCATTGCCGATTATGCGGCAGAAACCGTTGATACCATGAGTCGATGGGAACAGCTGAGCCAGGAAACGCCATACACCGGGCATGTTCGAGGCCGGCCACGAAATGCCGGACATGAATATCATCGGAACCGAGACGAACACGAACAGCAGGAATCCGGACTCCCTGTCTCTGACAAAGAATGACAGGAAAATCGAGAAGAACACGCATGCCAGAAGGAAAGGCACCATGAAGGCCGTCAGTGTGGCCCGGTTGGCCAGCTGAGGCATGTGGAACAGATGCGGAACGAGCATGAGCAGATAGACTGACATCAGTGCATAGACCAGAATATAGGCAAGCGACTTGCCGAACAGGACCACAAGCGGATCCTTATATTCCCTGCCAAGGAACAGTTTACCCTTTTTCCTGAGCTCATATTCCGTACCCGACATCATGCATACGCCAAGCACCATGGTCTGCTGGATAATGAGAATCAGCACAGCAGGAATCAGGAAGCCCTGGAAACCGTTAGCCGGATTGAACATGGTGATGTACTCGTTCTCAACAGGCATGGTCTGGACCTTAAGCTGTTCTCGCGTCAGACCGGCAAGACGCTCTATCTGGATATCACGGTTCATGTCAAGCGAAACCATCGTGGCACCGCTCAGAAGAGCCTTGTAATAGAGCAGACCGCTCATGTCGCAGTATGTGGCAACTGTAGCCTGATGCCCGGCAGCCAGCAGACTGCTGAAATCATCGGGAACAAGAATCACTCCGTATGACTTATGACGGCGCATCAGTTCACGTGCCTCCTCCATATCGCTGCAATACTGGATAATGTGCAGGTCCGGTGTGGCATCGGCCTTTCTCAGAAACTCACGGCTTATGGCACTGCGATCCTGATCGACGGCCACGACCGGGACTTCCCGAACCACCTCTTCACTGTACAGATATGCATAGAGGAGCGGATAAAGCAAAGGGACTATCAGGAAGAACACCAGGACTCCTGTGTCGGAGATGTTCTTTCTGAGTTCCTGTCCGCATACAGACAGAAGATTTCTGATACTCTTCATCATAGCAGATAGGTGTATTTGTATGCGGTCTTCTTGAGCAGCCATATGTCAAGCAGAGGCATGAGCATGAATCCCAGGAATGCCACATAATACCAGGCACTGTAAATGAGCGGAATACCGTTCAGGGCCTGATCTACGTATATCAGGAAATAGTGTCTCAACGGGAAAAGCCATGACATGGCCCTCAGTGGAGCCGGCATCCCCATGACCGGGAACGAGAAACCGCAGATTGGAATGGACAGGACGCCCCAGAGCGTACACAGGCTGAGCGACCATCTGAGCGATGGTATTGCAGCGGCTATGAACACGGCAAAGCCCTGCGAAGCCAGGATAAGCATTACGGCTGCCAGAAGCATGGGCCAGATTCCATTTTCAAGCGGGAATTCCAGATACCCGTATAAAAGAATAAGGTATATGACAGCCATCAGCACAAACAGGAGGGTCTGAGGCAGCAGCTTGCCGCTCACGGCTTTCAGCACGTTTCCGTCAGCCAGTTCCATCCACTCACGCATTGTCCCGTCCTTCAGTTCCGTATGGATTGAGAAGCAGGTTATCATGAGCACCATGAGAGCAAGAACCGCAGGGAGTAGAGTATTGCTCAGATATACCGAATAGTTCAGCATCGGGTTGCCAAGAGCATGCATGTCAATCTGGATAGGCTGCAGGAAGCCCATTGCCTGATCCATACCGGCACCGCGGGCCAGCAGCACTTCGCGCCCCACTCCGGCGCTTGCCATTGTGGCCATGGTCTTCATATCCCGGTACAGAAGGCTGGACGGGATAAGATATGAACCGTTCGTGTAGATTGAAATGAGCGGCTGGTTATGGTTTGAGGCATCGTGCTCCAATCCTTCAGGAATGTAGAAGAAGCCGTATATCTCGCCTCTCTGCATTGCCTGACGCGCCTCACCGAAATTTGAATACTGTCTTATGAATTCGGTCTGCTGATAAGCGTCCAGATTTCTCAGGATGTTTCTGGAGACCGATGAATTGTCGGCATCGACTACTCCGGCCGGAAGATCCTGAGGCAGTCCCTCCTTCATGAGTGTGGTAAAGAAAATGTAGCAGAACAATGGTGCAATCACCATGCTCAGCACATACAGCGGACGGGAAGTCATGCGTCCCAGCTCGCGGTATGCTATTTTCAGTACCGTATGTTTTCTTCCGGACATCACTTACTTCTTTTCAATGAGGACACTCATTCCGGGACGCAGGCCTTCAACCGGTTCAACTGGAACGGCACGAAGTTCGAAGGTCTTCAGATCATACTGACCCTTTGCCTTTGTGGCACGCCATACAGCATACGAACCCAGATCACGCATGCTGGTCACTTCCATGGTGATGTCGCGGTCAAGAGCCGGAACGTATGACTTGAACTGTGTTCCGACACCGAGATCCTTGAGAAGGTCCTCGCGGATGTTGAAGCTGGCCCACATGTCATCCAAGACTGCAATGTTCATGATTGGGGCACCGGTTCCCACCAGTTCGCCCACCATGGGGAAGATCTCGCTGACCTCACCGTCTGCACTGGCAATGAGAATGGTCTCGGCAATATATGAATTGACCTCAGCCACAACGCCCTGCGCCTGCTGCATCTGGGCTGCGGCCATTTCCTTGACTTCCTTTTCAGCACCGTTCACGGCCATGTCATACTGTGACTTGGCGGCACGTTCGGTGGCAGCTGCAGCATCGAACTCGGCCTTGGCCTCGTCACGTTTTTGTTCACTTACAACACCCTGCTGGAAGAGGTTCTCCACGCGCTTGTATGACTTCTCATAAATCTCCAGACCGGCCTTGGCCTTCTGCCAGAGTTCGAAAGCGCCCTGAATCTGCTCCTCACGGGCACCCTTCTGCGCTCTGGCATTCTGAGCGGTGGCTGCTGTCTGTACGGCCTCGGCTTGAGCCAGCTTGGCATCAATGTCAGGAGTGTCAAGAATGGCCAGAGTATCACCGGCCTTGACAGCCTGTCCCTCACGGACCAGAATACGTGCAATCCTGCCGGGCACCTTGCTCGATACGCGGTATTCACTGGCCTCGGCCTGACCCTGTACGAATTCCGGATCAGTGTGACGGGCCGTCAGAATGCCTATCACGCATACCACTGCAATTACCGCTGCAAAGCATATCAGCGAAATAACTATGTTCAGCCTTTGAGCCTGCTGTTTTTCATCCATTTCCTTCATGACTTGTATAATCCTTGTTATTATTTCAACATTCCTACGGCCTGACGCAGATAGACATCGGCCATTATTCTCTCAATTGCAGCATCAATCTCCTCGCTGTTGGCCTTGAGCCAGGCGGTCTGGGCCGCCACGACGACCGACGGTTCAACCACGCCTTCCCTGAAACCTATGTCAGCCACACGCATGTTCTCTTCAGCACTCTCCATATTGCGGTGAGCCATCTCCAGGCGGGAATCACACTCTGAAATCTTCTTCTCGAACTGGTTGACCTGAAGACTTACCTTTTCACGGGCGTCATCCAGCTGGAACTGCGTAATCAGGACATCGCTCTTTGCACGACGGTACTTGTTCAGGCCTTCTCCGAAATGGAACAGCGGCAATTTTGCCACCACACCCACGTTCCACATGCTGCCGAACTCATATTTGATTCCTTTTGAGAACGATGGATTGCTGACCAGCACATTACCCATCAGAGCAACGGTAGGCAGGAAATCGGCACGGACAATGCGTGATTTCTCATCATACATCTTCACTGCCAGATCAAGACTTCTCAATTCCGGACGATTCTCAAGAATATCCTGTTCGGAATACTGGAAACAGCCTTCGGGAACGACCAGAGCATCCTCGCCCTCATCGGCAAGCACTATCTCGCTGTCAAGCGGCAGACTGCAGAGCTGGCAGAGCAGCATCTTTGAAAGTGCAAGCCCGTTCATTGCCTTGACCTGCGACATCTGGGCCTCGTTCAGTTTCACGCGTACGGACAGGGCATCGGACTGTGTGGCAACACCCTCTTTCTGCATAATCTGCACGTTGTTGTCCATCTGTTGCAGCAGCTCCACATACTTTTCGGTGAGTCTGAGCTTTGCCGCAACCGATACTATCTGCCAGTATGCCTCATCAACGGCCACCATGACCTTCTGGTCCTCGCCTTCAAGCTGAACCTGGGCCAGATCCTGGGCATAGGCAGTCACCTTATTATATGCTCTGATCTTGCCACCCACATACAGGGGCTGCTCCAGACTGACCAGACCTACATACACATTGTCCAGATCGACTGACAGGTTGTCAGCCAGGTCCGATCCAATTGTATTGAGGGCCTCGCGGACATCCACGGCACCCATCTTGCCGACCAGATATTTCAGTGTGGGGTCGGTCATAACCAGCTGGATAAACTGCGGATCGGCCATGAGTGACTGTGCTACAGTACCTATTCCGTTCTGGACAAGGTCACCAAGACCGGAAATCGATGCCTGCTGTTCGGGAGTGATAAGCGAAATATCCTTGGAATTGTGCAGATACAGCCCTGTTGCAGACAGTTTGGGAAGATAATTCGAAAATGCGGCATTCCTGTCATACTGAGCTGCATTCAGCTTTTCGCGGGCAATTCTGGACTGTCCGCTGTTCTCCAGCGCCATTGTCCTGCACTCTTCCAGCGTCAGTCTGGTCTGGGCCGATGCCATACACACCGGCAACTGGGCAAAAGCCACAGCAATGGCAATCAGTTTTCCTAATTTTACCATAGAGTATCCTATTTTTTGTCAAAAACGTATACGCAAAAAACGTACCAGAGAGAAACAGGCCTGCAATAATTTAACACGCCAGTCTGTTTTTAACAAAAAATATTACAGAAACAGCATGGAAATGTAGCCGATGAGCAGAGCGCAAAGCACATTGAACAGTTTGGCCTTTATCCAACTTGAACGGCTTTCAGCCAGAAGAGGCAGTGACGCGTGGCCATCCTGACTTATGCAGCTGGCCAGAAGCACCGGCATCGGAACCACTCCTGCGGCAAACATCGTAACGAAAACCAGGTGAGGCCCGGATTCGGGAATCAGACCTATAAGTGCTGCAAGAAGTATCATCAGGGCAGTATTGTCACTTATCCATACGTTCAGGTCAACGCTCTGCACAAGCAGGTCAACCACAAGCACCGTCCCAGCCGTCCATGCCAGTATGCCGGGCAGATGATGACAGACTATATGTTCCCACAGATGTTCCTCAACGAAATGGTCCTTGGCAACGCACAGCACTACTATCAGGACAAGGCTCAAGGCCGAGAAAAACCAGTACATCCATTCCTCTGACAGAATGCGGAACGGAACCTGTCCCCCGTTCGCATCATCCTCCAGCAGGCCCAGAAGAAGAGCGGCCAGGAATAAGACGACACCGAGCAATAGGACTGTACGTTTCCAGCCGAAATGTCTGGTATCGCCGGCTTCAACGTGGCCGGACTTGTCCTCTTCGTGCACCTGCATGGAATGGCAGACCTCGTGACGGCTTTGGACAGTGTTCAGCAGCAGTCCCACGACTACGGCCAGAATGAACAGCGCGACCGTAATCCAGATGGCCTTTCCCGGAAACATGGCAAGCATCATGAATGCCTCATCGCCCGATGAAGCTATCATCATGGCCACCAGAGCCCCGAAACCTATCATGCCGTGATTGTACATGGATACGCTTGCAAATCCGCCCATGCATCCCGGAATCGAGCCGAGGAATGCCGACAGCAGCACCTGCCCCACCGGACGGCCTTCAAGAGAACGGACCAGACGGCCATCGGACTTCAGGTTGAAGACCTCAATGAGCATCATCATGATGGTCACGAGCCCCGCCACCAGGATGGAGGTTCTCAGGCAGTCGGCCAGAATATGGAGAAACGTATCGGCGTTGAACATGAATCAGCTGTGTCTTTGCTGTTTGAGCAGCACATAAAGTATTACCGGTGCACCGAATGCAGGAGTTATTGCGTTCAGAGGTATGAGCCCACGGCTTCCGGGCAGCGAACTCAGCAGATTGCACAGCATGGCCGCCACCGCTCCCGTCAGAACCGTGACGGGCATCAGTGCCCTGTGGTTGCCGTTTCCAAGTATGAGCCGTGCAATATGGGGTACCGCCAGTCCGATGAACGAGACGGGACCGCAGAATGCCGTTGTTATGGCTACCAGAAGACCGGTTGCCAACAGCAGCAACATCCTTGTGCGTTTGACATCTATTCCAAGATTCCTGGCGTACAGGTCACCGAGGAGCATGGCATTCAACGGTTTCACGAGCAGGAAAGCCACAATGAGACCGACCACTACCAAAGCGGCCATAAGCGGCAGACGCGACAGCGAGACGCCTCCGAAATTGCCCATGCCCCACATTGTATAGGAGTGCACGCCCTCGGCCGACGAGAAGAAGTTCAGAAGCGATATCAGAGCCGATGTCAGATAGCTTACCATGACTCCCGCAATGAGCAGCATGACAGGATTCTTTATTCGGGCCGACAGGGCAAGTATCAGCCCCGTGACCGCCAGAGCACCCGCCAGGGCGCCAAGAATGATCGAGACCGATGTCCCCAGACTTGTTCCGCCAATTCCAATGTTCCCGCCAAGAAGCAGCATGACCAGTGCCACGCCCAGTCCGGCTCCACCATTGATTCCAAGAATATCGGGTCCGGCCAGCGGATTGCGGAATGCCGTCTGCAGCATGAGACCCGAAGCCGAAAGGGCCGCACCGGCCAGCAGTGCCGTAAGCGTTGACGGCAGGCGCGATTCAAGCACAATGTAGTCCCATGACACATTTCCGGAACCTTGTCCCAGAACAGCTCCAATGACTCCGGACACCGGAATGTCAACAGGTCCCAGACACAGGCCTGCAAGAAAGAGCAGCACCATGAGAATGCCCAGGACACAGCATGCAGCAGGAGTATTTGAAACGGATTTTTTCATTTCGGGCGTCAAAGTTAGCAATATATATCTACCTTTACGGCTACGAAAACCAAAAATCAGAAAATAGTATCATTATGAAGAAGTTCCTTTTCATGGCAGCCGTAATGGCAATGTTCGCAGGTGTTAACGCAAACGCACAGTTCGGTTTCGGTGCTCCACAGCAGCAGACCGATGAGAACGGTGACCCCAAGGGGCCCGAGCTTGAATGGGTGGTACGTCTCCATGTATCACTCGGCCAGGCATTTACGGTCGGCGACAACGGCAAGGGCACACGTACCGTCATTCCTATCACAGGCGGAACATTTGAAGGCAAGGACATCAAGGGCGAGGTCCTGCCAGGCGGTGCCGATTACCAGATGGCAGTTGACGGCCGTACCGAAATTGAAGCAATCTACTGCATCCGTACCGATGACGGTGTGAACATCCATGTCCGCAACAACGGCATCATCAAGATGGGCGGTCAGGGTGGCATGTATTTCCGCTGTGCACCTAAATTCGAGGCTCCAAAGGACAGCAAGTACGCATGGCTCAATGAGTGTCTGTTCCTGTGCCAGCCCAGCTTTGGCGGTGCCGGTGGCGGAATCACGCTTGATGTCTGGAAGGTCAAGTAAGGGCTCCCACGGATTACTGAACTGAAGCGCGGAACTCGCGGCTCTGCCGCTCAGACAGCCGCGCTTCTTTCAGTTCAGTAACCCTACTCGCTTTCCGGTCTTTCCGCGATACGCCCCTATCGGCCTGTCACCATGGAAAATGCCGCGGACAGACCATCAACGGTCAAAGTTCAGCACACATATACATGAATGTCACAGAAGTTGAATAGTCAGTACCATTCTCATCTGTCAGCGTGACGGTCAACGAACGCTCAACACCATCCAACTCCATCGGAATGAAGATGGAGCAGAGATTATATTCATAACTATTTTCATAACCATAATTATCCCTTTCGCCAAACCATCCAGGTACTTCGGGAGGATAATATAACATATCAGGTTCTTCATATCCTAACCCGCCTGGCTTGCACATATGTCCCGGGCCCAGCAATGACAGGTCTTCTGCTTTCAATTCGCTGACAGGCATGTCTATCGGATAGTGGAAACTGTTTTTAAACCCGCACATGCTTTCATCTATAGGTCCGAATACATTGTTGAACAAGTCAGACTGTTGAACCTTGGTATAATCAAAACATGTATAGTTATTCTGAATAAACCGATTTGGCGAGACGGCGGCAAAATAAGCAATGTCATTTAACGAACAGCCAGTGTGGTGGTTGCTGTCCCACATAGTATTGCCAGTCAATGAAATACTTACGAAATCTGATACCGGATAGCTGCATACGGAAACACCACTGACTCTATCCTCCAAAAGATACTCCAGATCTTTGTCGGAATGATCATTATGCTTGTTGCAACATTTTTTATATAACTCAACTGATTGCTTGTCGGTTCGAAAAATATCAGTCAGCAGATGAGCCTTGGGGATATACAAATCAATTCGGGCGTAATCAACAGAATCAATGGACACAATGCACTTGTTTGCCTTAATTTCGTCAAACTCAAAATAACCGACTACAAACGATGTCCTGTTTTCTATGTATGAGCACGAGCATATCAGCAATGATGTCAAAATAAGACGGTAATTTTTCATTTTTCAAAAATTAATAGCACCACCACAATAATAAACATATACTTTGTTCTTTCAAATATATTTTGTGAATATTTTTAACCGGATAGGACAGCAATCAGGATTACATTTCCCCATCGGATACAGCTTTTTCGGGAGCGCGGGGCCGGAACCGTCTGCGCCCTCGCAGCGTGAGAGGGAGGGGCCCGCCGCGAAGCGGTGGGAGGGATAGCGCGAAGCGCGTAGTTTCGGCCCCGCGCTCCCGAAAAAACTGTCCTGAAAAACAGGATTAGCTTATAATATTAACGACGGTGGCGGCGGAAGCACTGCTGCATGGTGCAGATTCCGCAGGAGTATGGCAGGAAGCGGACATCGGGACCTATCCCTATTATTCCGCTTACTGATTTGACGGGGAGCATCAGGCAGGAATCGGTGAGTTCTATTCCGCAGGGATGCTCTTCGGGAAAAAGGCTGAACAGGGCCGGCTGGCAGGAGACATGCCAGCTGCAGTAGCCGGGGCTGTAGCGGTTGGTGCGCTTCAGGCCTTGGGTGTCAAGCTCGGTCTGGAGGACACGCTCCATGTAATCGGCGGCCGATTCAGCCACTTGACTGCCCACACAGTCGGCTACGTATGTCTGGAACACGTCATCACGGGCTTTGATCCGGTCTGTCCACTGGAAATAGTCCCTGCCCACAGTTGCCACGAACACGGCAAAGCGGCGGGCGGAATTCAGCTGACGGCATATTATGCGGCCCGCATCAAAAGCCACGGGACCCTGAGGGCCGTCAAGCGTGATACGGTTCGTCTCCAGATCAATCTTTCCGTCCAGGAAAATGTATTCGAAGCACGGATGCAGGAAGGCCGATGCATCGGCCAGCAGCAGTTCGGTTGTACGTACGGTTTCCGCATCGGGAACATCGGCAGGACCATATCCCATAAAGGAATAGATTTCCTCCATGGGAATGTTCAGGTCATGAAACGGAATCTCCTGATGCATTTGGCCGATTGGTCTTTACGGTTCACGGAACAGCGGTCACTTTCCGGCCTCGGAAAGCAGGTACTGCTTGAAATCGACGAAATCGCGGCTCATTGGCACGCTCTGTTTGGTGCCCTTCATGAAGGCGGCAAGGCGGGCGGGAATCTCGACATTGGCACCGGTAATGGCATCGACCTTTTCCTTGAACTTGGCTGGATGTGCGGTCTCCAGGAACACGCCGGTCTGACCTGGCTCAAGCTGCTCCTTCAGGGCACGGTAACCGCATGCTCCATGCGGATCAAGCTGATAGCCTGTTTCCTCAAGACACTGCTTCATGGTCTGCGCAATCTGTTCATCGGTATAGGTGGCACCGCTTATGTGGGCGGCTATGTCATGATGGCTGCCGCCGTACAGGTCAAGCACACGGGCAAAATTGCTGGGATCGCCCACATCCATTGCGTTGGCCAGCGTCTGGACTGACGGTCTGGGGCTGTAGGTCCCGGTCTGCAGATACTTGTAGAATATGTCGTTGGCGTTGTTGGCTGCAATGAAATGCCTTACGGGAAGTCCCATCTCCCAACCGAAGAGTCCGGCTGTGATGTTGCCGAAATTGCCGCTCGGCACGCATATGACCAGATTGTCAGCCTTGCCTATGCGCTTCATCTGGGCGTATGCGTTGAAATAGTAGAATGCCTGCGGAAGGAATCGTGCCACATTGATTGAGTTGGCCGATGTCAGCTTCATGGCCGCATTCAGCTGTGCATCCATAAAGGCGTTCTTGACCAGAGCCTGACAGTCGTCAAACACTCCGTCCACCTCGATGGCCGTGATGTTCTGCCCCAGAGTCGTGAACTGGCATTCCTGAATGGGACTGACCTTGCCTTTGGGATAGAGCACATAGACATGGACACCCGGAACACCCAGGAAACCGTTTGCCACGGCACTTCCGGTATCGCCCGATGTAGCCACCAGCACATTGACCAGCTGCCGTTCGTTCCTGTTGAAATAGCCCAGCAGACGGGCCATGAAACGGGCACCTACATCCTTGAATGCCAATGTGGGGCCATGGAACAGCTCCAGAGAATGGATATTGTCCTCAACCTTGACTGCCGGAGTGTCAAATGACAGCGTATCAAAGACTATCTGTTTGAGGTCCTGTTCAGGTATATCCTCTCCGAAGAATGCCTTTGCCACCTCAAATGACATTTCCTGGAAGCTCATGCCGTCTATTCCGGCAAAGAAGCTGTCAGGCAGATGCTTTATGGTTTCGGGCATGTAGAGTCCACGGTCAGGGGCAAGGCCCTTCACAACGGCATCACGCAAGGTGACATCCGGCGAATTATGGTTGGTGCTGTAGAATTTCATATCGTTTCAGTTTTTTGTAATCAGATGTTGGCAATACTCATGATGTCGGCAAAGACACCGGCAGCGGTAACGCCTGCACCGGCTCCATAGCCCTGGATCATCATGGGGTATTCCTTGTAACGTTCTGTAGTGAGCAGAATTATGTTGTTGCTGCCCTGCAGGTTGTAGAACGGATGGTAACGCCCCACCTCATCGAGCGAAATGCAGGTCTTGCCGTTCTCCAGACGAGCCACGAAACGCAGGCGGCGTCCGCGTGACTCCACATCAAGCCGATGCTGCTCGAATGTTTCATCCAGTTCAGGCAGTCGTGCCCAGAAATCGTCCAAAGTGCCCTGGAACATTTCTTCCGGAATGAACAGGCGGCTTTCGACATCGGCCTGCTCCACACGGTAACCGCTTTCGCGGGCCAGAATGACCAGTTTGCGCAGAACATCCCTACCACTCAAATCCACACGGGGATCAGGCTCGCTGTAGCCCTTCTCCTTGGCCAGACGTATGGCCTGGCTCAAGCTGCAGTCGGCACTGACAGTATTGAAAATGAAGTTCAGCGTGCCGCTCAGCACGGCCTCAATCTTCAGAATGCGGTCGCCGCTGCTTATAAGGTCGTTTATCGTGTTGATGATTGGAAGTCCGGCTCCGACATTGGTTTCAAACAGGAACTTCACCCCACGGCGGCGTGCTATGTGCTTCAGCTCCTGATAACTCTCATAGCTGTCCGATGTGGCAATCTTGTTGGCGGCCACAACTGAAATGTTATGGTCCAGGAAATCATGATACAGTCCGGCCACTTCAGGGCTTGCGGTACAGTCAACGAAAACCGAATTGAAGATGTTCATGCCTATGACCTCGTCATGAAGACGCTGGACATTGCTTTCCGGAGCCTTTTCAAGTTCCTCGCGGTAATTGTCAAGGCTGATGCCGTCACGGGTGAACATGGCCCGGTTTCCACGGGCTATGCCGACCACATTCAGCTTGAGTCCGCGTTCCTGCATGAGCTTTTCGCGCTGGGAGCGTATCTGTTCCAGCAGGCTGCTGCCCACTGTCCCCACTCCGCAGATGAAAAGGTTCAGCACCTGATACTCGGACAGGAAGAACGAATCGTGAATCAGATTCAGTGACTTGCGGAGCAGTCTCTTTTCGACCACGAACGAAATGTTGGTTTCAGTTGCGCCCTGGGCACTGGCTATGACGTTCACACCTCCGCGTCCCAGCACGCTGTACAGTTTGCCACTGGTACCTGGGTTCTGCTTCATGTTCTCACCCACAATGGCGACTGTGGCCAGTTCCATCTGGACTGTGATGGGGTCAATGGCTCCAAGGGAAATCTCCTTGCCGAACTCCTGTGACAGGACATCGACAGCAGGCTGGGCATCGACATTGCGGACACCTATTGAAGTGGAGTTCTCGCTCGATGCCTGGCACACCATGAACACGCTTATCCCATGCTCGGCCAAAGCCTTGAATATGCGGTGATTGACACCGATCACGCCCACCATTCCAAGACCGCGCATTGTTATGAGTGCCGTATCGCCAATGCTGGAAATACCCTTGATGGGCTTAGCCCCAACCGGCAGACGGCTCACAATCTCAGTGCCACGGGCAGACGGATTGAATGTATTCTTGATGAGAATCGGAATATTCTTCTGGCATACAGGATAAATTGTAGGCGGATAGACCACCTTGGCTCCGAAGTTACAGAGTTCCATGGCCTCGACATAACTCAGCTGGTCTATGGTGTAGGCCGATGTTATGACTCTTGGGTCGGCCGTCATGAAGCCGTCCACATCGGTCCATATCTCAAGCACGCTTGCATTCAGCGCAGCAGCCAGCAGTGCGGCCGTGTAGTCCGAGCCTCCGCGTCCAAGGTTTGTGACCTCGGATGTCCGGGCATCGCTGGCAATGAAACCTGGAGCAAGTGCCCTGTGGGGCATTTCGGCAAAGGTCTCCTCTATCAGACTGTATGTCATGTCACGGTCAATGGCATGACTGCCGGGCCGGTGCTCCGTTCTGATGAACTTGCGGGAGTCATACAGCACTATGTCGTCAACCAGCTGCGCCACTATCTGCGAAGACAGGCGTTCACCGTAACTGACAATGGTGTCCATGGTGCGGTCCGACAGGTCACGCAGCAGGAAAAGCCCGTGCATAATGCCTGACAGCTCGTCAAAGAGACGGCGCACCGCCCCGTATGCCTTGCGGCGGCGGTTCGGGCATACAACATCACGGATCATCTGCTCATGGCGGGCCAGCATGGCGGCCACCTCGGCCTCGAACTGGCGGTCTCCGCGAGCAGCCATTTTCGCCGTATTGATAAGCTTGTCGGTTATCCCTCCCAAAGCCGATACAACCACTATCACATCGTCACTCTGTGACTCGACTATTTTCTTGAGACTGGTGATGCTCTCCTTTGAACCTACGGATGAGCCACCGAACTTGAGTACCTTCACTTGATTCTGTTTTATTAAGTACAAAAATACTGGTTTTTGGGCAGACAGCGTCAGGCTGCAACGTTTTTTTGAATACAGATTCCGATGGAGATAGTCGCAAAACGGTTTTAATACACTATTGCCTTGTCAAAGGGCGAAGATACAGCCGCATCCAGCCATGACAATGGGTTGTCCCAAGTCCCCTGCTGTCATGTCCCTAATCTCAAACAACTGAAAAACCGAAAGAACTGAAAGTTTTCGTTTATTGCCGCTCCAACTGGAACAAATCAATGCATTATGGCAAAAATCAGGGCCGTTCCGATCGTGTCTGTTATGGAAAACGTGTCTTTCCTGATTCCGCTGCCATACTGGTCTCATAAAATTTTGTAACTACAAATACAAAAAAATGTAACTACATTTTTTCAAACTTGTAGTTACATTTTTTCATTTCCCAAGTGGGTTGCTGAAAGATGGCATATCTTGGCTGAAAACGGGCCTAATTCGGTGTTTGAACTGGGTTCGGACAGTTTTTGTCACAATCTGATATGACCCCTGAAAATATTATACGCCTCATTCAGGCTCCAATAAGCGGTAGAGCCGCGAGTTCCGCGTTTCAGCCTGAAAGAGCGCTGGGGCAAGGAATCCTCCATATTCAGATTCCTCACAACGATTTACAAGCCATTGATTGCTAGCGTATTATTATGGTATTTCGATCAATAATCCTTCAATGGCATTTCGCACACTGTTTATCACCTCTACTCATCCGGCATTGCAGGGTCCCAAACCGGAAGGATACCGCCTCTCATCACTCTTGATCTGGGCATAATTTCTACCTTTGCTGTACCAGGCTTAAAACTGCCGTTGTAAGGCTCGGCAGTATAAGTGAATGCATAAGCTTTGTCATTATTGCCCGTTGCCGTTCCACACCAATAAGGACTTAAAGCATCCATCTGCAGCATGTTTCCGTTGGGAGCTTTTACCAGACCATAATATTTTCCATTGTTTCCCCAGTTCGATGCATCGCAATTGGTTATCAGCTCTTCAACGTCAGCCTTTGAGGGCATCCTCCATTTCCCGCCAATCCTGGCATGCACGACGTCATATTCCGTACCGCTGATTTCCGTCCCTATGTCCCTGCAGCTTGAACTGGCGGCATCCCAATGCTCATATAA
>JAZUEH010000116.1:0-3121 GCA_045640065.1 Bacteroidaceae bacterium | reverse complement strand
GTGATTTCGTAGTGGCGGGGGTTCTGGCGGCCTATGCTTACTGGGACACGCACCGCATGGGTGTGGGCGGAGTTGACCTTGAATACCCATTGGCCGTGGGTGTAGTTGTAGAAGTTGCCCTTGGGGACTACCACTGACTGCTCCTGACCGCCCAGCTCGATGCGGGCCTGGTAGCTCTTGCCTATGCGGGCGTTGTCGGGCATGGAGTCGGTGAACACAAGGAAAACATCGAACTGGCCGCCCTTGATTTCGGGCACCGTGCTTGCAATGGTCATGGGATAGGTCTTCTTTTCGTAGGTGATGGTGGCGGGCTGTCCGGCACTTATCTTGTCAATGTAGAACTCGTTTATGCCAAGGCGCATGCGGAAACTGTCCAGACGCTTGACATCGGCAATGGCTGTACCGGCCGATATGCGCTGGCTGGGTTCCACTGCCAGTCCGCTCAGCTGGCCATCGGCAGGGGCTGTCACCACAAGGTCGTTCAGGCGGGCCTCGGCTCGTTCCAGCTTCAGGCGGGCTTCACGCAGCCCGTCCTCCAGCTCCTCGCGGCGGATCACGTTCAGCACCGAGTCCTGACGGCGGCTCTCAAGCTGCAGGCGTTCGGTTTCCATCTTGTAGCGGTATTCCTCATCGGCCACCTCCATCTGCGCCTTGCTGCGTATGCCCATGCGGTACTCCTCAAGGGCCAGGTCGTGCTGCTTCTCCAAGCGTCCCAGTTCATATTGCGTCTGAAGCATGCTCTGGCTCAGAGTCAGGCTTCGTTGCTCCATTTCAATCATGCTGGTCCGGTACGAGCGGTTCTGGCGCCGCCACGATTCGCGCTCGCTCTCAATGGTGCGCTCCAGCTCGGGGTCGCTCATAACCAGAATGGTGTCGCCTCTGCTTACCATGGCACCATCCTGGCGCAGGACCTGCTCAACGTAGCCGCTTTCACGCGTATAGACCTTTATTGACTGTATGGGCTGCAGCGTGCCGTCGGCATTCACGTATTCCGAAAACTCACTGCTGGTGACCGTTGCAAACTGCACGCTCTCGCTGTTGACACGCAGCACCTTGGGCCCTGTCGAGACCTTGATGAGAAGTATTATGAGGCCGATGCCGAGCATGCCTGCTACAATATGAATGCGGTACTTCACGTACCATTTCTTTGGTGGAAGCTTATAGTCCATTTTCTATCTCGTGTTCTATTGTTGAATCCTTTTCAAAATCGTAACCCGTCATGCTGCGTATGGTGTAGTACAGTTGCCAGTAGCGGCTCATGGCCGATATGTATCCGCGGTATGCGCTGTCCTTGGCCGTGATGGCCTCGTTGAGCTCCAGCATGGTCGAGTTGCCCGTAATATACATGTGGTGCGCCACATCATAGCGGTGCTGGGCCGTCTGCATGGTGCGCCTGGCAATGTCTACCTGCCGCTCCTGGCTGTTGAACTGGCTCACCGCACGCATGACGGTCTTCTCAAACGACACACGGCTCTGTTCGTTGCGCAGTCTGGTCAGTTCCAGATTGTTCTCGGCAATCTTTACCCGTCCGCGTCCACGCCCCCAGTCAAGGATGGGAATGCTCAGTGACACGCTGACCGCCTGCTCGTCATTCAGATTCCGCATGCTTTCAGGCAGTTCATCGGCCGTCTGCGCAAGCCCCAGACGCATGTATATCGAAGCCCGGAACCCCATCTGTGACTTGTAGTATGCCAGGTTGCTCTCGCTGTTTATCAGGCTGAGTTCCATGGCGTCAATGTCCGGACTGTTCTGTTCGGCCAGAGCCAGCGCCTCATCGAATGGAACGGTAAAGTGAGGTATGCTGTCATCGGTCACCACCTGAATTGCAATGTCCGATGGCAGGTTCAGGAAGTTGCGCAGGGCATCGGTGGCATCGTCAAGACCTGTCTGGGCCGATATGATTCCAGTCTCCTCGCCAAGCAGGCGCAGCTCCAGCTGCAGCAGTTCGTTCTCGGTTATGGTGCCAATGTCATACCGGCCCTTGCCGAATGTGTAAAGCGTGTCGGCTGCGGCATAGTTCAGTGTGGCAATCTCCATATCGGTCTGGGCCGATACCAGCGCGAAGAAGTACGATATGGCCTGGCTTGCCACCAGCTCCATGGTCTCGGCATACTGCTTGCGTGCCATGCGGTATGACAGGGGCTCGATCCTGCGCTCCCACTTGAAGGAATTGTAGCCGTTCAGACTCTGCGATATGCTCAGCTGCAGCGGCTGCGAGTAGTAGTTGTGCGTGCGGCTGTCACCGAACTGGTCCAGACGGCTCACTGATCCGGACAGCGACACCGTACCTCCGGTGAACCAGATGTTCTGTGAAAGGTCCAGGTTCAGGTTGCTGTGCACACTGTTTGTGCGCACGTACTTTTCAGTACCGTCAGGCAGCGTCACGGAACTGGTGCTGCGGTTCAGTGACGGACTTGCCGACAGCGACAGCGAAGGCAGGTATTCGGCCCTGTAGCTCTTGTAGCTGAGCTGTGCCGATTCAAAGTTGCCGCGCGCCTGCACGGCCTGTGGCGATGACTTCTGCGCCATGCGTATGACATCGGCCATACTCAGACGGATGGTTTCAGGCCGGACGCATGTGGGGAGGGCAACCAGCAGAAGCAGTGATAATCTGATGCGTTTCATAATCATGCACCAAAATTATTGCTGCAGGAAACCAGTATGGCTGCAATTATGCATGAAAAGACGTTTCTGCCTGAAAATTGTCCAATTATTTGACACTTTTGTCATGGCATGCTCGTAATATGCGTATTTTGTGTAAGTTTGCGATATTGAATAATTGAAAGATCAACATTAAAATACTTTACGGTTATGATGAAAAAGCCGCTGCTGTCTGCAGCTCTCATGATTCCCCTATGCGTCTGTGCCCAGAACAAACCGTTCCTGGAGGACCTTCCTTATTACGTTGAGAACCTGGAGGTGTTCGGCCT
The DNA here is from genome assembly GCA_045640065.1 of Bacteroidaceae bacterium. Taxonomy (GTDB): domain Bacteria; phylum Bacteroidota; class Bacteroidia; order Bacteroidales; family Bacteroidaceae; genus Colenecus. Next base: position 191 of record JAZUEH010000116.1, on the reverse strand, counting down.
TGGTCAGGAGGACGGACGTGCATTCCACATTCCGTCAAGGAACATTTCTCTGAACGGGAAATGGAAGTTCATGTTCCTTGAGAGTCCCAATGATGTTCCAAAGGATTTCTTCTCCCCGTCATTCAATGACCGCAAGTGGGCGTACATCGATGTACCTTCCAACTGGGAGATGCAGGGCTACGGCCAGGCGC
>JAZUEH010000115.1:0-12003 GCA_045640065.1 Bacteroidaceae bacterium | reverse complement strand
TTGTCACCGCTGTCGTCAACGGTCCAGATCTGTGGCTTGCGCTGGCCGCTTTCGCCTTCAGCGTGGTGCACGGAATAGAGCAGCTTGCCCTCGAAAGTGCGGAACAGCATGCCGTGACCTGAGTTGTCACCCTTGAAGGCCTCCTCTTCCTGAACCCACGGACCCTTGATGCTGCCGCTTGTCGAATAGGCAATGCCCTGAGCGTAACGGTTCTCGCCCCAGCTTGACCAAAGCATGCCAAGAACGCCTGTCTGCGTGCGGAACAGCTGCGGGCCATCGGTCACCCAACCCGGCATCTTCATGCCGAAGGGGGCTTCGCCGATTGAGCTCATTTCCTTTGACCATGGAGCCTCGCTGGCACGGAAGATGGTTGTAGGATTGGCAGTGCGGTACTTGAGGTCCTTTGTCAGAGGCATATACGCCATTGTACCGTCAATGAGCTGTGTCCATTCGTGTACGAACACCATATATACGGTATCGTTCTCCTCATAAAGGGTTCCGTCAATGATGTCCCAGTCAGTCGGGCCAAGGCAGAAAGTGGAATCCTGAACCAGCGGCTTGTACGGACCGTCAACCTTGTCCGATACCAGCAGCATGGTCTGGTTCAGAGGCACGTTGTAACGTCTTGGAACCTGTTCGATGCATACACCGTGGTTGTTCCATGTTCCTGCATAGTAATACTTGCCGTTGAACTTGTGGATTTCAGCAGCAGCAACGAAATTGCCCTGCATCCAGGTTCCTGAGAGGTCAATCACGTTGTACGGGCCTTCCCAATTCTGCAGATCCTTGCTCTTGTACAGGGCACCACCTGTGCTGGTCAGCCAGTAGGTCTTGGTTTCGGGATCCGGATAGATGAAAGGATCGCTCATTGACATGTCTTCCAGTTTCTGTATACGGGTCTGCTGTGCGGGACGCTGGCCACCGCCGAAGCCGCCCATACCGCCAAAACCACCGAACCCTCCGAAACCGCCCATGGCGGGAGCGCCCTGACCTGCAGGAGCACCCTGACCTGCGGGAGCACCCTGGGGACGGCGGACCTGACCGGCCTGACCACCCTGACCGGGCTGCGGGGTACGGATCATCCCGCCAAAGTTCCTCTGACCGGGATTGGCAGGAGGAGCCTGTTCTCCGCGCGGTACGTTGACAATCTTCTCATTGGTAAAATCCTGCTGGGCAAGCATCGGACTCACACATCCGGCTGCCAGAAGCAAAACGGCAATAGTCTGTTTTCTCATAATCATATAATTGTTAATTGTTCAGTCGGTTCATTCAATCGGGGTGTATGTGAACTTGACCAGTCTGGCCCCCTCGGTGGTCAGGTAAGCCGGTCTCAGAGCAAAGAAGCCCTTATAGGTGTTGTGATGGTAACTTGAGACATCCTTGTCAGATTCCAGCTGGAACCAGTCGGTTCCGTTGCGGCTTGTCCACACTGTAGCCAGATTGCCGCGGTTCTCAATCTTGATGAATGCCTTTGACAAGGCCGATGACAGGGCATCGTCAGCGTCCATTCCCATTCTGGTTCCAAAGTACGCATCCTCGTTGTAGAACAGGTAGAGACCTGCCTGCCCGTTGCCGCCAATCTCAAATTCGGCGCAGATGCTGTAGTTCTCGTCAATCGCAGTGGTCGTCATGAGCGTTCCTCCTGCCACATCCTCGAATCCGGGTTTTCCGTCAACACCCGGTTCCCATTTGGCCCACATGATCGGGTTGTCGTAATCACGCAGATACGAGTAATCGGCCTGCAGGCCACCGTTCTCCCACAGGGAACCGTCTTCCTGTGCAGCCACAGGCCATCCGTCCTTTGTCCATTTCACGCTCTCTATCATGGTGCTGCGGCCCAGAGTGTGGAAGCCGTTGCGATATGAGTGATAGACAACATACCAGTTGCCCTGAGCATCGTCAATAATGGTTCCGTGACCTTTGGACCACCACTGCTCATCGGCAGAATATGTATGGATCATAGGATTGTACGGAGAATTCTCCCACGGACCGGCAGCGCTCTTGCTGCGGGCCACCACAACCATGTGGCTGGTCTCGGGACCGGCTGTTCCGCCTTCGGCAGTAACCAGATAGAACCAGTCGCCGCGTTTGAACAGTTTGGGTGACTCAAGCCAGAAACCCTCGGTTACCCAGTCTTCGGGGAACTGCCATCCGGTATAGGATGTCTCGGGCTTTCCCACTACCGAAAGACCGTCATCGGTCAGTCGGGCCAATATCAACGGTGCATTGCCGTCTGAAAGGTACAGATAATGCTTTCCGTCATCGCCCAGGACATGTCCGGGATCTATTCCGTTGGCATCAAGCCGTATCGGCTCGCTCCATGGTCCCTCAATCCTGTCGGCTGTGACGACAAAATTAAGTCCGTTGCTTGTGGGATAGTAGATGTAGTACTTGCCGTTCACCTTGCAGAGTTCCGGAGCGAAGATCGAATAATCCTGCCCCTCCACCGCACGTGCCACGGGTTCCCAGGTCAGCAGATCGGTGGAATGCCAGATAAGCAGTCCGGGATAGTAGGTGAAGCATGAATGGGTCATGTAGAAGTCATTGCCCTCGCGCATGATGCTGGGATCCGGATAGTCACCGGGAAAAATGCAGGTCTTGACGAGTCTGACATCGCTGCCCCCACCTGCACAGGCGGCAAGGATCATGGCCCCGAAAGCCATAGTCAGAATTTGTTTGCCTTTCATATAGGATAATTTGTCTGATTACATACGAACGTTCAAAAGTAATCCTAAAAAACAAAATCTCAAACGAATGGGCTATATTTGCGCATCAAATCAGCAATTATGAAGAAATTTTTCAGTCTTATATGCCTTCTGTCATTGACAGTCAATGCAGTTGCCCAGACCCAGTACCAGGATGTAGCCAAAGTTCTTGAACAGCTCGATGCCGTAATGATGACCAAGGACAGCAGTTCCAGGTCAAAGCTCAAGAAGATTGACTTTGAGGATAACGGCTATTCCATTGAATCGTACTTCAAGATGAATTCCATAGAACCCGGCAATCCGGTTTTCTTCTCGAATTCAAGTGACCGCAAGCTCATTCTCGTGGGCAAGGCCACAAAGGCCGATAAGGCACTGACCGTGAACGGAGTCCGTTTCCAGAAGGACGGAACCATGCTGTACGGACTGTTCCAGGTTTCCAATTCCGATGACGGCAGCATCTCATACCGTCCGCGCAAGGCCGGTCCGCTTGAAATAACCGACATCGACCTTAATTTCGTCAGCGGCAGCGACTATGGTACACCGGTCATTCTGGATTTCAAGAACAGCAACGTGTATCTTGACGGCAAAACCGGAAAGAGCGGCTGGCTTTCCCTGACCGCACACATAAAGAACCCGTCGACTTTTGACTATGACCTGGCAACCGTCCGCAACACGCTTCTCACAATGAAGGACAATGTTGAGATCGAATACGGTGACCGCATATTCAACGGAAGCGTATCGGCCCGCAAGGTTGATGGCAAACCCATCCAGATCACTCCGCTTGAAGGATACAGCACCTGTACTGACGGCCGCACGCTGACAGTCAGGAGCAACGGCAAGAATCTGGAGATGACCATTGCCCGCAGCGGGGAGAAGGACCGCCGTCTGTCTGTTCCCCTGTCACAGCTTACCGAACAGGAATGGTGGAATCAGGCACGCATAGAGGAACTGTATGCCCAGAATCTGGAGAAGGAGAAGCAGCGCTCACAGGCCAAGGGCAGCAAGACACAGGAAGCAAAGCCGTCAGAGCCTGTCATTGCAGCCGCAAGCCAGGAACAGGTTCAGGATGAAACTCCGTCAAAGCAGCACAGCATAGGTCTCATTGCCGGAATTGCAGCCGGCATTCTGATCATACTTGCCGCACTCCTGCTTTCCAGGAAAAAACGCAAATGAGACTGCTGCGGTACTGAAACCGCCATCACTGTTTTCAGTCCAGGATGTTGGGTGACTCCCACTTCCTGTCGGCAGTACATGTTGCCGGAACTGACATTCCGCCGCATGTGAACACGAAATCGCCCTTCTCAAGAACCCATTTGCCATCGGCACCCACAAAGGCAAGGGAGCTGACCGGTATCGTTGCCTTTACTGTACGGCTCTCACCCGGTTCAAGCGATACCTTCTCAAAAGAGCACAGACGGCGGCAGTCCGGCACAATCGAAGCCACAAGATCGCTGCTGTAGAACAGCACACTCTCCTTGCCTGCCATACGGCCGGTGTTACGCACGTTCACTGAAAGGGTAATGAAATCGCCGGGAGCGAATTCCGCCTTGTCAATGCGGAAATCCGAGTACTCGAAAGCGGTGTAACTCAGACCGAATCCGAAAGGCCACATCTGAGTGACCTTGGCATCATAATCATACGCGCCAGCCATGGTCGAAGTCTGTTCGCTGACCTTGTAGTCGTAATTGATAAGGGAATTGATCTCTTTCGGATAGGTGTATGGCAGTTTTCCACTGAAATTGGCATCGCCGGCCAGGAGCATAGCAAGTGCATCGGCTCCGTAGTTGCCAGGCAGCAGAATGTCCACGACAGCACCTGCAAGCGGTTCAATGTCAGTCACAAGGCGAGGACGGCCCTCGTTGAGTATCAGCACTACCGGCTTACCGGTTGCAGCCAGGGCTTTGACAAGGTCGCGCTGGTTCTGACTGAGCCACAGGTCTGTCAGATTGCCCGGAGTCTCGCAGTACGAGTTCTCGCCTATGCAGGCCACAATGACATCGGCCTCGGCGGCTGCAGCCACTGCCCTTTCAATGTCGGGAGTGTTCTCGGCATCGTAAGACCCGCTTTCACGATAGGTCACGCCCTGCTCCAGAATCACATTGTCCTTGCCGAAACGGTTGCACATAGCCTCGTATATGGTGTTGTAATGGCGGGCTATGTCTTCAGTGTTCGATCCCTGCCATGTATATGTCCAGCCACCGTTCAGACAACGCATGCTGTTTGCATTGGGACCGGCAAGCAGTATACGCGTTCCTTCCTCAAGCGGCAGAACGCCATTGTTCTTGAGCAGGATTTCAGCTTCGAGTGCGGCATCAAGCGATTTCATTGCGAATGAATCGCATGCGAACAGCGGATAGTCATCGGGATTGCTGTCAGGCATGTCGAAAAGACCCAGACGATATTTTACGCGAAGAATCCTGCGGACGGCATCGTCAATGCGCTCCATGCTCACGGCACCCTCTTCCACCAGTTCCTTGAGAAGAACGCAGAAATCGGTGCTGTACGGGTCCATGCTCATGTCTATTCCGGCATTAATGGCAATACGTATGGCATCCTTCTTGTCCTTGGCCACCTTTTCTCGGGTATAGAGATTGTCAATATCGGCCCAGTCGGTCAGAATCATGCCGTCCCAATTCAGGTCCTCCTTGAGCCATTCCGTCAGGAAACGGTGGCTGGCATGCACCGGAACGCCATTGATTGAAGCCGAATTGACCATGACGGTAAGCGCACCTGCCTCGATTGCGGCCTTGAACGGTTCAAAGTACTTCTGGCGCAGCATAGGTTCCGATATGTACGCGGGTGTACGGTCCTTGCCGGAGAATGGAGCTCCATAACCGAAATAATGCTTGACCGATACAGCCACGTTGTATTTGCCAAGATGATTCGGATCGTCACCCTGATAGCCTCGGACCAAAGCACGGGCCATCTCGGACTCCAGAAGCGGATCCTCGCCGTAGCTCTCCCAGATACGCGACCAACGCGGATCACGGCCCAGGTCAAGTGTCGGGTTGAACACCCAGGGACAGTCTGCAGCACGGCTCTCGTAAGCACATATCTGCCCCATGACCGTTGCAAGGCTCGGATTGAATGTCGCTGCCAGCGCTATCGGCTGGGGGAAAATGGTCGCGCCCTGCACGTATGATGCCCCATGGTTCTGGTCCAGTCCGTATATTGTCGGAATGCCAAGATTACGCATGGATATGTCCTGCATCACCGGCACAGCCTTCTGGAACTCGCCCAAGGTAAGTGCGGTTCCCGGCACATTGAGAATGGAACCCACCCGGTACCTTGCAATTGTCGAATCCAGTTTAAGGGAGTCTATGCTCCAGCCCATTTCTAACCGGCCACCCTTCATGGCGAACGTCTGACGCCCCAGCTGTCCAAGGTCAAGCTGCAGCATCTGGCCCACCTTGTCATCCAGGGTCATGCCTTTCAGAGTCTTCTCCACCTCCTTCTCAATCTGAGCATCCCGCGGAATTGACGGACTATGCCGATTCTGCGGATTCTGCGCCATACGGCTTGTTCCACAGCTCAGAAAATACAATGTAACAAACAGTATTACAGTTGATAACAAAGCTTTACCTAAAGCTATGAACTTTAAAGATTTTCCTTTCATTCCGGTAGTATTTGACTGTTATTTTCCAACAATGGCCCGAACGGCATCCAGTACCGATGACACTCCCACCACATCACCTGTAGCATTCTTCATCCAGGCATTCGGAGTGAGACGTCCCAGGTGGTATATGCGCTCCAATTCGCGGGCAAAATCCTGAGGATCCTCAAAAGCGGCAAGGTGCTCCTCAAGCTGGTACTGCACCATGTGGCCATAAGGATAGGCCGGCAGGTACATCGGAGCATTGACCATGTGCGAATAGATTGCCAGAATGGGACAGTCATGCGTTCCAAGCACCGGTTCGTAATAGCTGTTCCATACATCCCTGGCAATTTCAATGACGGCATCACGCAACTGGACGGCATCAGCATCGGGATTGTCATACAGCCACTGCCACATGCGCATATCGACCACACTGACACCCATTATCTCATACATGCCCCAGAAGATGTCAAGGGTGATGTCATCGTCCATACCGTGACGTCCGTAACCCAGCAGCTGCAGGTCGCGGTACTGGAACAGGAAGGCCATGGCCTCGGTGAATGCTGTATTGGGCACGCCGGAAAGCATGTAATGGTCTATGTCGTACATGTCAAGCACGGCTTCGACAGCATGGCCGAACTCGTGTACACAGATGTTGTAGCCCTTGTAGTCCATGCCCTGACTGCCTATACGGGTACGTACACGGGCAGGCTCCCATCGGCCCAGCATGGGCCATTCGTGACCGGAGCCGCGGGCGCCCTCCACCACTATGTGACTGGCAATGCTTTCGGCCTTCTCCTGGCTGAATCCAAGGTTGACAAGCTGTCTGGGCATGTCCTTCTCAAAGTCATGGGCCGATGCGTACAGCCGTCTGGTCTGCCCGGTGAGCACATCCTCAGGCATGGAAGAACGCGGTTTGAAGCCATCGTACCATATATCATAGGGCCTCAGTTCGCGTCCCAGACGCTTTGCAATGAGTTTGCCCACTTCCTTGACCTGGTCCGATGCCATGACCTGCTCGAACAGACGCAGCATCTCGGCCTGAGGGACCTCCAGACCGCCATCAAAGTTACGGACAATGGCTGTCGGCATGGACGGTTCGTAACGGTCCTGCTCCTGGAATGCGTGGAACTGGTCCAGAATGTACCGGTAACGGGCGGCACCCTCCGGCTCCAGGCTCACCTCCTGATGGTCCGATGCACGGAACACCCTGTTGGAGTACGGCTGCCAGATGTAATCGGGATTGTTCACGACCAGCGCAGGAATATCCTGACAGACAATCCGCTCCATCACCTTGAATATCATCTCCTGCTTTTCCCGGGCATTGGGAACATCGGCATAATTGCTCTTGAGTTCATCCCTGAGGTTCCAGTGTGAAAGCAGCACCATATCTTTCGGAAACAGCACACGGCCGTCATCTGTCTCCAGATGGTCCATGAGTATGTTATAACCTGCAATATAGTTCTCTGCAGCCTGACAGGTTCCGTTGACCATCTGGCTGACACGGGCCGGAACCCGGCTGGTGAACATGTCACCAAGGCGCAGGTATGCCCATTCCTGACGGCTCCATTCCCCGCTTCCGGCATTCTTCTCCTCAAGACTGTAGAAAGGAAAGTTCAAGACCGTGATGAACGCCACCTTGTTCTCGAACATGTCATCCACGAAATGCGCAGTGGGGCTGTAAGAACCGAATATGTAGTCTATGTCGGTCAACGTATCGCCTTCAAGCACTGTAGGCTTCTGCAGATCGACCGTCAGCATGTCATTGTAGCACAGGTACTGCTCAAAAGCACGTGACAGTTTCCCGGCAAGCAGTTCGCGCTCAGCCGGATCAGCCTTGAAGTTGTCTTTGACGAACTGAATGAAATCGGCCTCGCTGCCGTCGCTCTCACGCCATAGTCCAGCAGCCTGGCCAACACCCCGTCCAAGGCGTTCAGAGATGCTGGAATCATTTACAGAATTACTTTCTAAAACTGAATTAATTGCTTGATAACAAGCGTCTTTTGAAATGTTTGACAAGTCATTCTCATTTTGGGTCCGCATGCACGATGCAAACAGCATGACGAGCGCGAACAGGGTGGATAATCTGCGTTTCACTTAACTGTATTTAATGAATTGGGAACCCAAAAATAGGTATACTTTTTAGAATCGGCAAAATTGAAAGCATTACATTTGCAGTCAGACAACAAAGGATAGATTCAAATATGACGGAAATTACGGAAGAATTCTTGAAAAAGATTCTGTTATGGCGCATAAATGATTCACACAAAGCCAATTATGGTCATTTGCTCATTATAGCCGGATGTCAGAATATGCCAGGTGCTGCAGTACTGGCAACAACCGCAGCCCTACAGTCCGGATGCGGCCTTGTCACACTCCATTCCACTGAAAGGGCACTGGATTCGGCAGCGGTCAACTGTCCGTCGGCCATGCTTTCCTACAATCCGGGAAACTGCATAAGCGAAATGCCTGCCAACATGGACAAATACAGCGCCATCTGCATAGGTCCAGGTATTGGACAGTCACCGGAGACATTCAATGTACTATCCAATATCCTTACATTCAGCAAATCATCGGGAATTCCCCTACTCATAGATGCCGATGCACTGAATTTGTTGGCTAAAAAACCCGATGAAATGGTCAATATTGGCGAATGGTCAATATTAACACCACACCCCGGGGAACTTCGCAGGCTCTTCAAAGGAATGGAATCCCTTGATGACAACATTTTTCACAATACCGGAAAGTTGCCCGAAGTAAAGGAAAGCATCGGTGAAAAGGACAAAAACTATTCGTCCTCCTATAGTGCGAATACCCCCATTGAAAACGCTATTTTTGATTTGTGTAAAGTGACGAATTCCACAATAATCGCCAAGGGATATCTCAGCAAGGTATTTTCTCCATCCGGCAAAATTTTCAAAAATAGCACAGGAGGTCCAGGGCTGGCCAAGGCAGGCAGTGGAGATGTGCTGTCCGGACTTACAGCAGGACTTATGGCAAGAGGCTATATTGGAGTCAATGCCGCGCTTTTAGGCACTTGGATACACGGAAAGGCAGGAGATATCCTGTCAGAACAGCGGACAATGGAAAGTTTCAGCAGTTTTGACCTTGCAAACAACCTTTTTCAGGCGTTCAAACTGTTGTATCAATAAGAAATATTCATACAACAATACAAACACGAATATGGAGGAAAAGAAGAAACTGGTAGTCCTGAGCGGCTCAGGAATCAGTGCAGAGAGCGGCATTTCCACATTCCGCGGAGGAAACGGTCTCTGGGACAACGAACCTGTCGAGGCAGTTGCCACAATTGAAGGATGGTACCGCGATCCCGCACGTGTAATAAGGTTCTATAATGAAAGGCGCGCCCAGCTGGCTACTGTAGAGCCCAACCGGGCCCACATCATACTGAAGGAACTTGAAGAACGGTTTGAAGTGACCGTAGTGACCCAGAACGTGGACAATCTTCATGAACGCGCCGGAAGCAGCAACATAATACATCTGCACGGAGAACTCACGAAAGTACGTCCCGTTGACTGCTACACCGACCAGGACTTCTACAGCACAAGGTACGTGACCGACATAGGCTACTCCCCCATAAGCCTTGGTGACAAGGGAGGTCCGCACAACACCCAGCTCAGGCCCCACATAGTCTGGTTCGGAGAACAGGTCCCCAATCTGGAATACGCCGCCCAGGCCGTCTCAGAGGCCGACATCCTGCTGATAGTCGGCACATCCATGCAGGTCTATCCCGCTGCAGGTCTGTACCATTATGCCCCATCCCGCTGCCGCATCTTCATGATAGACCCGGATCCTGCCGCAGCAGCCCACGTAAGCCAGGTGACCCACATCCGCGAAGCCGCCACCACCGGCATGGAGCGCTTCCGGGAACTGCTGAATACATGTTTTGCATGATGGATGGGTGGCTATGCGGACTGCCGCTCCATGGCCTGCTCCTGCGGCCTTCCAGGCTGAAACGCGGAACTCGCGGCTTCGCCGCTCAGACAGCCGCGTTTCTTCACGCCTGATAGGCCTTGTCGCTTATCGGCCATTCCACGGAAAGTCCGCATAGCCACCCATCCATCATGCAAAAATGTCGCGGGTATTCCACAGACGTGATTCCACGCACCCGGTTTTGCCAATCATTCTGCACAATTGTTGCCAACAAATGTTGTTCCATTTGCAGGGAAAACAGAGGAGGAATCACGGTATTCCCCAAAAACAACGGGGAGAAAGACTCTCCCCGCGGATGCTCGCGCCGTGGCGTTGGCTACTTAATGATAAAAGATGCTGCAAAGCATAACTGTAAACTTGACACGCTCATTCCTAACGGATATGAGAGTATGTTAATTAGAACGATACTTCTAATGTGCCTGATAGCACCTGCCCATTATCAGCTTTCAATTCGACTATGATTGTATATTTTCCTGGCTTTGCTGGCCTTTTGGCAAAATACAGTACGCATAGAATTGACGGGTCCCCTAGACTTGGCATAACCATATCGGAAGGTTTTAATTCGTTGATATACTTTTCTACGGGAGAATACGTGTAATGAAAGTCCTGTTGGCTGATACTCCATTGATTGGCATTTTGAATAAGATGCCATCGTCCGATGCGTCTTCCAAAAAAAGTTGAAGTGTTTGAAATGTCTGATGTGCTGTCGGAACCTCTGTCAAGAAATTCTTTCGGAGAAAAAGACATGTATCGTACTATATCATTCAGACTACTGCCGGCTGGATGCTCAAGATCATAGTCGGAGAATGAAGTGACATTGACAGAAAGCAAATCAAAGCAGAGAAATGTGGGATAGCATCTCATATTTGAAAATTTCCTACACATTTCATTATAATTGATGTCGTTGTGCTTGATGCACAGTGAATCATAGAAATCTCTGTTCCCTTGGTTAGCACTGACAAGATTATCATCAGACAGAGGTCTTGGACAAACAGCAATGCTTGAAGATATGGAATCGAATTTGAGAAATATCTCCTGAACATTGTCATAATACGCCTCAACATAATGGTCCCGGTGTATGAATTCATATTCAGGGGGAGTTTCTGTGTAAAAAGGACAACCTGTAAATATCAGACAGGATGCCAAAATCATCGATATGCGGAATATTTTCATAGTTTCGAATAGCGGAGGCATTTCTTGTCGATTTCTTGTTTAACAGCGGCTTTCGCTATGCCTCCTTGACTGATCCATTCGTAATATTTGGCCTTTGGTGCAGACGCCATTATCTATCAGATAGGAAAATAGAGTATTCATCGCTTGTTCAAGAGGAATGGCATGGCTGTCATCCGTTACTGTTTCAGATTCAAAATCCTCTTCATCGCAAATGGTAAGAATAGGAGCATTGCTACATGATGTAGCAAAAACACATACAAACAAATAGATGAAATGCAATAAGTTTTGTTGCTATTTTATGCATAGGCGTTATGAATTTATGGGTTATGGTTTATACTTTATATTTACAAACATAAAGCTTTTTTTAAGTGAACAAATTACTGTTGGTAAAAAAAATAAATGTCAGGCATGGTGCGGATGTCAGGATAGTTACCATACTTCGTGCCCGCGGTATTTTTGCATGCTGGAAGGGTGCTGTGCGGACTTTCCGTGGAATGGCCGCCAAGCGACAAGGTTTTCCAGGCGTGAAGAAACGCGGCTGTCTGAGCGGCGAAGCCGCGAGTTCCGCGTTTCAGCCTG
>JAZUEH010000114.1:0-4277 GCA_045640065.1 Bacteroidaceae bacterium | reverse complement strand
ACAATATTTCACTTATGATTTACTCAAAAGAAGTAGAAAACATGTGCATCGTCCAGAAAGGACCGAAGCACGGACCCGCTCCAATACCGGAAGAGGGCAAGTGGATCAAGGCCAAGGAAATCAAGGACATTTCCGGCATGACCCATGGAATTGGCTGGTGCGCTCCTCAGCAGGGTGCCTGCAAGTTGTCACTCAATGTCAAGAACGGTGTCATTGAAGAAGCTCTGGTTGAAACAACCGGTTGCTCGGGCATGACCCATTCAGCAGCTCTGGCTTCCGAGATCCTTCAGGGCAAGACCCTGCTCGAGGCTCTCAACACTGACCTTGTATGTGATGCCATCAACACCGCCATGCGCGAACTCTTCCTCCAGATTGTCTACGGCCGCACACAGAGCGCTTTCTCAGAAGGCGGACTGGTAATCGGTGCAGGTCTTGAAGATCTGGGCAAGGGCCTCCGTTCACAGGTAGGAACCATGTACGGCACCAAGGCAAAGGGTGTCCGCTACCTTGAAATGGCCGAAGGTTATGTGAACCGCATCGCCCTTGACAAGGACGACCAGGTTTGTGGCTATGAGTTTGTCAACCTTGGCAAGTTCATGGATGAGATCAAGAAGGGAACCGATGCCAACGAGGCACTGAAGAAGGTTACATCAACCTACGGACGTTTCTCAGCCGAGGCCGGTGCCGTCAAGTTCATTGACCCACGTAAAGAATAATAAGGAGGTACTACTATGATTAGAGAAGTCAAGTTCGAATCACAGGACCGCCGCATGAAGCAGGTCCTCGCTGCTCTTAACGAGCATGGAATCTCCTCAATTGAAGAGGCTAACCAGATTTGCGAAAGCTACGGCATCGATCCTTACAAGGCATGTGAGGAAACCCAGCCTATCTGCTTCGAAAACGCTAAGTGGGCATACGTATGCGGTTGCGCCATCGCTCTCAAGGAGGGTGAAAAGACTGGCGACAAGAGCGCTGTCAAGGCTGCCGAGAACATCGGTATCGGCCTCCAGAGCTTCTGCATTCCCGGTTCAGTAGCCGATGACCGTAAGGTAGGTCTTGGCCACGGAAACCTTGCAGCCCGTCTGCTCAATGAAAAGACCCAGTGTTTCGCATTCCTGGCCGGTCACGAGTCATTCGCAGCTGCCGAGGGTGCCATCAAGATTGCCGCAAAGGCCGATAAGGTTCGCCAGAAGCCTCTCCGCGTCATTCTGAACGGTCTTGGCAAGGATGCAGCTCAGATCATCAGCCGCATCAACGGATTCACATACGTACAGACCAAGTTCGACTACTATACCGGCAAGCTTACCGTTGTCAAGAAGATCGCCTACAGTGACGGTCCCCGTGCAAAGGTCAACTGCTACGGTGCTGACGATGTCCGTGAGGGCGTTGCCATCATGTGGAAGGAAGGCGTTGACGTATCCATCACCGGTAACTCAACCAACCCGACCCGCTTCCAGCACCCGGTTGCAGGAACCTATAAGAAGGAGCGCGTACTGGCCGGCAAGCCTTACTTCTCAGTAGCATCAGGTGGTGGTACAGGCCGTACCCTGCATCCTGACAACATGGCCGCAGGTCCCGCATCGTACGGTATGACCGACACCATGGGCCGCATGCACAGTGACGCCCAGTTCGCAGGATCATCATCAGTTCCCGCACACGTCGAGATGATGGGCTTCCTTGGCATCGGCAACAACCCCATGGTAGGCTGCTCAGTAGCATGTGCCGTTGACGTTGCCCAGGCTCTGGCTGCAAAGTAAGTAACGGACAGGTTAAACCAATATTTCAGGAAGTCTCTGTAGTTCAAAGGATTACAGAGGCTTCCTTTTGCTGATTATGAAAAAGACATATCTTGCAGCGGTTGCCATAGCCGCATTAGCCTGCTCCTGCGTCAAGGAACAGGAACAGACCCTGGTGTCGGACAATCTGCTGTCGGTCAGAGCATCGGTTGAATCTGCGCCCTCAAAGACTGTCATGGATGAGTCAGGACAGGTCCTTTGGGAACAGGATGACAGGATAACCGTTGAAGCCGATGACGCCTGGATGGCCGAATTCACTCTTGACGGTACTACAGCCGGTACAACCGAAGGCCTGTTCCATTGGAAAGCCGGTGATCCTTTCATGCCGTCCGATGGAAGCTCATCCCCGGTCTTCATTGCCGGCCAGCCGTATTCGGCATACAGCCCTGCAGGAACAGTCAATCAGGAAAGTGATTATCCGTTCCATTGGGAAACATACCAGACATACAGCGAAACATGCAGCTACATCCCCATGGGGGGACGTGCGGTTGCATCGGATGGCGGAAACGTATCATTCAAATTCAATAACCTTGGAGGCATATTCCGCCTGACTGTGAAGGGAACCGCAACCATCAGGTCCATCAGACTTGAGGTCGATGAGAACCTGTCCGGAGAAATGGTTGCCATAGACATGAATGAAGAAGGCAAATACATTGCCGTCATGAAGAGCATGAACAGCAGTGTTACGAATAATGCCAAGGATTTTGTAGTTCTTGACTGTGGCGAGAATGGGGTGAAACTGAGCCCGACAGGAACTGATTTCCATTTCTCGCTTCCCTGCTGCTACGCGTATACTGAGAGCGGCAGTCTGGTCCAGGATTCATACTATCATGCAACCGTTACATTGACCGATATCCATAACAATACCTGCGTCAGGACATTGGGCAACAAGCCGCTGGTCATAGAACGCAGCAGAATAACCCCGGCAACACTCAGTGTACAGTTCAATGTCGACGGCTCACTTCCGGGCCAGTTCACTGTTGGCACGAATTCTGACGGAACGGCCAGAAAAGTCTTCTTTTCCAGAGGTAATCTCTATTGGAACGGCCAGTCGGAATCCTTTGAATTCGAGGAGAGCCAGACATCGGAAGTGAATGACTGGAATTCTGACCATGTGTCCTATTTCTTCTGGAGCAGTACAGCATCGGTCGCATATGCCCAGGAGTATAACGATTCACAGACATCGGTGACTGATGTGCTATTTACCAACGCAACGGAAACCACTGCCAATCCGCATTTCACAGCAAACGGTCAGGTGGGCTTGTGGCGTACCCTTTCAAGAGACGAATTGAACTACCTTCTCAATGTCAGGGAAGTGAACGGAGGAACGGGAGAAGGCCATTCATACATATTTAGCTCATTCGGCAACTGGATGGAAGGGCTGGTCCTGTTCTGTGACGACTACACAGGTAGCACTACTGACATTAAAGGTATTCCTGATGGCTGTGTCTTCCTGCGTCAATGTGGATGCCGGATTCCCGGGGAAGAAAATTATGAAACCGTTTCAGGCGGGTACTATTGGACTTCAACGCCATCGCCGGATGAAAGCGACTGTGCAGGCCTGTTGGGTTTGGACCATTCTTCCGGTGTTGAACAACGTATTACATACAGAGTCTGCGGCAGTTCCTTGCGTCTGGTCAGAACGGCAGAGTAGACGGGTCGATAGACGCAAGGCACATTCACAGCTCAGCCACCTGCTCCATAGTCAGGCCGGTGCACTGACTGATGATTTCAGCAGCAATGCCTGCGGCTTTCAAGTTGCGTGCGGTGTCCAGCTTGGTCTGCTCAATGCCTTCTGCAAGGCCTTTTGCCCGACCTTCTGCACGTCCTTCTGCGAGGCCTTCTTCGCGTGCTACGCGCTTGGCGTATATCATTTGTGCGCTTCTGTCAATTTCGGTGGTCATAGCCTTTATGTATTTTATCTTCACGCTCGATTCCATCGCTGCAAACTCGCTCTGCTGCGCCAGCCGTGCCCAGATGCCTTCGGTGAATCCTTCTGGCAAGTCGTCAAGCTCGTGCAGATGCCGGATGCAAAAGTAAAACCTTTCCTTGTCATTATCAATATCTTCCCACTTTTTGTTGAAGTGTGTCAGTTCTACGAACACACTGTCCTTCAGGTCCTCGGCATAGGACTGGCGGGTGTTCTTATAGAACTCCAGGCTCCTGATGTGCAGTTCCGGAATCAGTTCGTTGAGCAACGCGATGAGCAGGTCCTTGTTGGCCTCACGCGCAAAGACCCATTTGAACGCAACATCATTAAGGAGATTGACGTACTTGCCGCAGATAATGTTCTCAGGCATCTGATTTTGATTACTCGTTTCCATCAGTTTTCTCGCTGATTCTGATTTTCCTCTCATGGTTTGAGATTTTCTTTTCATGACTTACGATTTTGACAGTTATTAAAATGGCACAAAAACAAAGAGAGCCAATGAACGGCCACCCTTGCGGTGTGGCTGTTACTTGGCTCCCTTGATGTTGCTG